>NZ_AKJR01000039.1:0-59929 GCF_000282235.1 Pseudomonas sp. GM24
GAAGGCTGCGATCTTTTGATCTTCAAAGACAAGATCAAAAGATCGCAGCCTTCGGCAGCTCCTACACAGGCGTGCGGTATGTTTGCGGAATGAAAAAGCCCCGGGACTTGCGTCGCCGGGGCTGTGCATAACGCTGGAAGAATCAGTGCCCGCCCAGATAGGCGTTACGCACCTCCTCATTCACCAGCAACTCTTTACCCGTGCCGGTCAGGCGAATCTCGCCGTTGACCATCACATACGCGCGGTCAGACAGTTTCAGCGCATGGTTGGCGTTCTGCTCGACCAGAAAAATGGTCATGCCGGTTTTCGCCAATTCGCGCAGGGTCGCAAAGATCTGCTTCACCACAATCGGCGCCAACCCGAGGCTAGGTTCATCGAGCAGCAACAGCTTCGGTCGACTCATCAGTGCCCGAGCAATGGCGAGCATTTGCTGTTCACCGCCAGACATGGTCATCGCCCGTTGGTTACGTCGCTCTTCCAGCCGTGGAAACAGCGTAAACATGCGCTGCATGTCCTCTTTGGCGTACTTGTCGCCAATCGGGATGGTGCCCATCAGCAGGTTCTCCTCGACGGTCATGTCGGGAAACACCCGCCGCCCTTCCGGCGACTGCGCAATGCCGTTGGAAGCAATGTAGTGCGAGGACTTGTGGGTGATATCGACGCCTTGATAAAGGATCTGCCCGCCCGCGGCCCGTGGCTGGCCGAAGATCGACATCAGCAACGTCGATTTCCCCGCCCCGTTGGAGCCGATCAGGCTGACGGTTTCCCCTTCATTGATCTGCAGCGACACACCTTTGAGGGCCTGGATCGGACCGTAGAAGACGTCGAGGTCTTTGAGTTCGAGGATCGGTTGCGTCATACCAGCTCCTCTTCATCGGCGCCCAGATAGGCCGCGATCACTTTCGGATCGTTGCGGATCGCTTCAGGCCCGCCTTCGGCGATGACGATGCCGTGGTCCAGCACCACGATGTGATCGGAAATGCTCATTACCATGCCCATGTCGTGTTCGATCAGCACCACGGTCAGATCGTGCTCGTCGCGCAGCAGCCGGATCATCGCGCTCAGCGCTTCGGTTTCCTGAGGGTTGAGGCCGGCAGCCGGTTCGTCGAGGCAGATGATCTGTGGCCGCGTGCACATGGCCCGGGCGATCTCCAGACGACGCTGTTGGCCGTAGGAGAGTTCACCGGCGAGACGGTTGGCGCAGTCGACCAGATCGACCACTTCCAGCCAGTAGAAGGCGCAGTCCAGCGCGTCGCTTTCGGCCTTGCGATAGCCCTTGGTGTTGAGGATGCCGGCGAGCATGTTGCGGTTGACCCACATGTGCTGGGCCACCAACAGGTTTTCCAGTACCGACATTTCCTTGAACAGACGAATGTTCTGGAATGTCCGCGCCAGGCCTGCACGGTTTACCAGGTGCGTACCGCCGAACATCTTGTAGTACATGCGGCTGAGGAAGGATTTCGGCGAGACAAAATCCGTCGGTTTGAACGACTCGCCCAGCAACTGGATGACGTTGGTCTGCTGGCCGCGCACATTGAGTTCGATCTTGCCGCCGGTGGCTTTGTAGAACCCGGTCAGGCAGTTGAACACCGTGGTCTTGCCGGCGCCGTTGGGGCCGATCAGGGCGAAGATCGAGTTGCGTTTGACCTTCAGGCTGACATCGCTCAAGGCCTTGATGCCACCGAAATGCATCATCAGTTTTTCAACAGAGAGTACGACTTCACTCATGGCGCAGTCCTCTCATAGTGAATGGCACCTTTGCGTGGAGTGACCCCGGTACGGCTGATACGAATCAGCCCGCGTGGTCGCCAGATCATCATCAACACCATCAGGATGCCGAACAGCAGCACGCGATATTCGGCGAAGCCACGCAGCAGTTCCGGGGCGACGGTGAGTACGAATGCCGCAATCACCACGCCGATGGTCGAGCCCATGCCGCCGAGCACGACAATGGCGAGGATCAGTGCCGATTCGAAGAAGGTGAACGAGGTCGGGTTGACGAAGCCCTGGTAGGTGGCGAAAAACACCCCGGCCAGACCTGCGGTCGATGCACCGATAGTGAACGCCGAGAGCTTGACCAGCACGTGGTTGAGGCCCATCGAGCGGCAGGCGATTTCATCTTCCCGCAAGGCTTCCCAAGCGCGACCGACCGGCATTTTCACCAGCCGATGCTTGATGTACAGCACAGCCAACACCACGAGGAACAACACCGCGTAGATGAAGTAATACTTCACGTCCGGGTTGTAGGCGATGCCGAAGAACTCGTGAAACGGCACCCCGCCATCCTTCGCCCGTTTGCCGAATTCCAGACCGAAGAACGTCGGCAGTGGCGCCGGCATACCGTTCGGGCCGCCGGTCAGCGACAACCAGTTGTTGAGGACCAGGCGAATGATTTCACCGAAGCCCAAGGTCACGATTGCCAGATAGTCGCCGTGCAGACGCAACACCGGGAAGCCAAGGATGCACCCGGCCAGCCCGGCAGTGATCGCCGCCAGCGGCAACACCGTCCAAAAGCCCAGACCGAGATACTGATAACCGAGCGCCAGACCGTAGGCACCGATGGCGTAGAACGCCACGTAACCCAGATCGAGCAGACCGGCCAGACCGACCACAATGTTCAACCCCAACCCCAGCAGCACGTAGATCAATCCGAGGATCACCACGCCCAGCAGATAGGAGTTGGAAACAAACGGCACGATGATCGCCAGCACAATCAGCAGCGGGATGATCCAGCGCAGGCTCGATTTATGGTCGCTTGGCAGCACATGCACACCGGAACCGGTGCTCTCGAATCCGTCGAGGATTTTCAGGCCCTTGGGTGTTTGCAGGAACAAGCTGAGGGCGAAGCGGCCGATCATGACAATGCCGATAATCCACGCCACGCGGGTCGGCTCAAGATTGAAGCTGTAACCCTCGAGTACGACGCCGACAATCGGCCCGAATACGATCAGGGCAATCAGGCCGGCCAGAATCGCCTCAACCAGGCTTTTTTTGATATCAATGCTTTTTTGAGTGGTTGAAGACATCGCTTACACCTTCGACACAAGAGGACGGCCCAACAGGCCCTGCGGCCGGAAGACCAGAACAAGTACGAGCAGCGAGAAGCTGAACACGTCTTTGTAGTCGGAGTTGACCAGACCGGAGAACAGCGACTCGGAAATGCCGAGGATGATCCCGCCGAGCATGGCCCCGGGCAGCGAACCGATCCCGCCAAGCACCGCCGCGGTGAACGCCTTGATGCCGATGATGAAGCCGGCATAGAAGTCGAAAGTGCCGTAGTTCATGGTGATCAGCACGCCGGCCAGCGCCGCCATGGCTGCACCGATGATGAACACATAGGAAATGACCCGATCGGTATTGATGCCGAGGATCGAAGCCATCTTGCGGTCTTGCTGGGTCGCACGGCACATGCGCCCGAGCTTGGTGTACTTGATGACGTAGGTCAGCAGGCCCATGCCGACGAACGCGGCCACCAGAATGAAGACTTTGGTGTAGGTCAGTTGCACGAAGCCAGTACCGACTTCAACACGCCACGCCCCGGTCAGCAGGGTAGGCACACCCTGTTGTTTGGCGCCTTGGGCGATCTGTGCGTAGTTTTGCAGGATCAGGGAGATACCGATGGCGCTGATCAACGGTGCCAGTCGGGTCGAGTTGCGCAGGGGTTTGTAAGCGACACGCTCGATGACCCAGCCATACACCGCCGTGATCACGATGGTGAAAATCAGGGTGCCGAGCATCAGCAGCGGGAAGGATTCAATACCGAAGTACGCCAGCAGAGCCAGACTGATTGCCGCCAGGTAAGCAGAAATCATGTAAACCTCGCCGTGGGCGAAGTTGATCATGCCGATGATGCCGTAGACCATTGTGTAGCCGATGGCGATCAGGCCATAGACCGACCCGAGGGTCAGGCCGTTGACCAGTTGCTGCAGGAAAATACCATCCATAACGCAATCTCACGCAGTGAGAACCTGCACACCTGTGATGTGCGGTTCTTCTAGGAAAAATACAGATTTACGTCGGAGCAATGTCAGAGCGCGAACAGTTCGATCACCGCAGGACCTTGTGGGAGCTGGCTTGCCAGCGATAGCGGTAGAACATTCAACACAGTTGTCGACTGTCAGGCCGTCATCGCGGGCAAGCCCGCTCCCACAGGGATTTGCGGAGTTCAAACGGTCGCGTCAGCCCTTACTTCTGTTTTTCCAGCTGGTGATATTTGCCGTCCTTGTCCCACTGGTAAACCACGTAGTCGGAGACTTTCAGGTCGCCCTTGGAGTCCCAGGTTTTTTCGCCCATGACGGTTTTCACCGGATTTTTCTTCAGCCAGGCTGCGGCCTCTTCGCCCTTGTTGGACTTGGCACCGTTGAACGCGGCAGCCAGGGTCTGCACCGAAGCGTAGGCGTACAGGGTGTAACCCTCAGGCTCGGTACCGGCCTTGCGGAAAGCGTCCACCACAGTCTTGCTGTCTGGCAGCAGGCGCGGGTCGGCGCCGAAGGTCATCAGCACGCCGTCGACGAATTGCGGGCCACCGGCGGTGGTCACCAGTTCGTCAGTCACGATGCCGTCATCGGACATGAACTTGACGTCTTTCAGGCCTTGTTCACGCAGCTGGCGAACCAGCGGGCCGGCCTCCGGGTGCAGACCGCCGAAGTAGACGACGTCGGCGCCGGCGCCACGGATCTTGGTGACGATGGTGCTGAAGTCTTTTTCACCACGGGTCAGGCCTTCGTACAACACAGGCGTCACGCCGCGCTTGACCAGTTGTGCCTTGGTGGCATCCGCCAAGCCTTGGCCGTAGGTGTCTTTGTCGTGCAGCACAACGACTTTCTTGCCCTTGAGCACATCAACGATGTAGTCGCCGGCCACGATGCCTTGCTGGTCGTCACGCCCGCACATACGGAACATGGCGCTGAGGCCGCGCTCGGTGACTTGTGGGTTGGTCGAACCCGGGGTGATCGCGATGATCCCGGCTTCGTCATAGATTTCCGACGCTGGAATGGTCGAAGAGGAGCAGAAGTGACCGACCACGCCGGCGACTTTCTGGTTGGTAAGGTCCTTGGCGACCGTCACGGCCTGCTTCGGCTCGCAGGCGTCATCGCCTTTGACCAGAACGATTTTCTCCCCGTTGACGCCACCCGCCGCGTTGACTGCATCAGCCGCTGCCTGTGCACCCTTCATGTACTGCTCGCCAAATGCCGCGTTGGCGCCCGTCATTGGACCCGCTACACCGATTTTCACATCAGCTTGAGCAAACGCAGAAACACCCAACGCAGTAGCCACTGCGAGGGCCAGAAAGCCTTTCTTGTAAAACGTCTGGGACATGAGGTGGTGCTCCAAGGTTTTTTTAGTTGGCACTGCGACTTCACTTCACTGAATGCTCAGAGCAAGGGCCGTGCCATCGGTTTTTTATTCTTCAAAAAGTCGCTGCTTTCTTGTTATTTCGACTGTTTCGTTCCCATTTTCATTGGGCGTGCAACCGTCTAAACCGCGGAAGGTGAAACCATTTATTTTTTCAGGCGCAACCCGCACGCGCCATCATTGCAACCGCGGCGCCAAACGACGTGCAACCAGCCTGTAACAGCCCGCGTCACCGAACTGCACACTGCTGGTGCGGGACTGCTACAACCCGCACCATTACAGGCTAGTCGCTGCATCGAAAAGCGCCGCTTCCGGCAACATATTTCAACACTCAAATGACGATGCGCAGGCACTGGCCCGCGTGATACAGCGAGAAACCGGCCTCGTACAGGCAACTGCGCAAGCCCACGCCGGCCAAGGGCTGCATCGGTGCGAAGGGAATCGGCAGGGCTTGCGGATTGCCGTTACACAGATAATCAGCGAAAGCCTTGCCGACCACGGTGCCGGTAGTGACGCCACGGCCGTTGTAACCGGTGACGGCCACCAGTCCCGGCGCCGGCTCGAACAAACGCATGAGGTGATCGGGTGTAAACGCAATGCGCCCGGTCCAGGTGCATTCCCACTCGACGGGTTTCAGATTGGGGAAGTAATGCTGCTGCACGCGATCGGCCCAGGCCTTGAGAAACCAGGTCGGCTTCTGATTGCCGTTGCCGAGGCTGCCGAGCAATAACCGGCCTTCTTTGTCGCGACGAATGCTGCTCAGCACTTGCCGCGTATCCCACGAGCCCTGCCCGCCCGGGAGAATTTCCTGCGCGGCGTCTTCGGTCAACGGCACCGACGCGACCTGATAGTAGTAACCGGGGAAGAAGTTGCGCTTGAGCTCGGTCCAGTCGCCTTCGGTGTAGGCGTTGGAGGCGATGACCACTTGCTCGGCCAGCACCGAACCGTGCTCGGTCTGCACCGACCATTTCGTGCCCTGACGCTCAAGGCGAGTGACCGGTGAATGATCGAACAGTTGCCCGCCGAGACCGCTTACCGCATTGGCCAGCCCGGTGACATAAGCCATCGGATTGAGCGTACCGGCGCGGCGATCAAGCAACGCAGCGGCGATTTTTTGCGTGCCCGTGGCTTGCTCGCACGCCTTGCCAGTGAGCAATTCGACTGGCGCGCCACGGCGTTTCCATTGTTGTTCACGACTGCGCAGATCCGCTTCGCCCTTGGCGTTGTGCGCCATGTGCAGGGTGCCTTCGCGGCGTAACTGACAATCGATGTTGTACTTATCCACAAGGCTGAACACCAGCGCTGGCGCCGCCCCGAGCATGCGATTGAGCTGACTGCCGACCGCTTCGCCAAACCCGGCTTCGATCTCGTCCGGTGGAATCCACATGCCAGCGTTGACCAGCCCGACGTTGCGCCCGGAACCACCGTGACCAGCGCGATGGGCCTCCAGCACGCAGACGCTTTTGCCCTTTTCCAACAGATGCAGCGCCGCCGACAACCCGGTAAACCCGGCGCCGATCACGCAGACATCGACCTTCACTTCGCCCCGCAGCCCGGTGTTATCCGGCCTTTGCGGTGTGAGTTTTTCCCACAGACATTCTTCGCGTAACGGCATTGCCAGACTCCAACAGAAACCTAACAAACACTGCAAAATGATCGTTCCCACGCTCTGCGTGGGAATGCAGTCAGGGACGCTCTGCGTCCCAAAAGCGAACGCGGAGCGTCCGCTGAGGCATTCCCACGCAGAGCGTGGGAACGATCGATCTCAACCTATCAGTCGAATGTGATGCCCTGCGCCAGCGGCAGCTCCAGCGAGTAGTTCACGGTGTTGGTCTGCCGGCGCATGTACGCGCGCCACGCATCGGAGCCGGACTCACGACCGCCACCGGTTTCCTTCTCGCCACCAAAAGCGCCGCCGATTTCGGCACCGCTCGGGCCGATGTTGACGTTGGCGATGCCGCAGTCGCTGCCGACCGCCGACATGAACTGCTCGGCTTCGCGCACATCGGTGGTGAAGATGCACGACGACAGACCTTGTGGCACCGCATTGTTCAGGCGCAGCGCTTCCTGGAAATCGCTGTAGCCGACCACGTACAGAATCGGTGCGAAGGTTTCGCTACACACCACATCGCTCTGCTCCGGCATTTCAACAATCGCTGGCGAAACGTAATAAGCATTGGGGAACTGGTCTTCCAGTTGACGCTTGCCGCCAAATACCCGCCCACCCTCGCTCAACGCCTGCTCCAGCGCGTCCTGCATGTTTTCGAAGCTGTGCTTGTCGATCAGCGGGCCGACCAGATTGCCTTCCAGCGGGTTGCCGATGCGCACTTTCGAGTAAGCGGCCTTGAGACGAGTTACGATTTCTTCTTTGACCGACTCATGAGCGATCAGACGGCGCAAGGTGGTGCAGCGCTGGCCGGCCGTGCCGACCGCACTGAACAGAATTGCGCGCACGGCCATGTCGAGATCCGCGCTCGGGCCGAGGATCATCGCGTTGTTACCGCCCAATTCCAGAATGCTGCGAGCGAAACGAGCGGCGACTTTCGGCGCCACTTCGCGGCCCATGCGTGTGCTGCCAGTGGCGCTGATCAACGCAACACGCGGGTCATCGACCAAGGCTTCGCCAGCGTCGCGGCCACCAATAATCACCTGGCAAAGATTCGCTGGGGCGTCGGTGAAATTCTTCACTACACGATCAAACAGCGCTTGGCAGGCCAACGCGGTCAGCGGAGTTTTCTCCGACGGTTTCCACACCACCGGGTTGCCGCAGACCAGCGCCAGCGTGGTGTTCCACGCCCACACTGCGACCGGGAAGTTGAACGCGCTGATCACCCCGACCACGCCCAGCGGATGCCAGGTTTCACGCATGTGGTGGCCCGGACGCTCGGAGGCAATGGTCAAACCGTACAACTGGCGGGACAGGCCGACGGCGAAATCGCAGATGTCGATCATCTCCTGCACTTCACCGAGACCTTCCTGGGTGATCTTGCCAGCCTCCCAAGAAACCAGCTCGCCAAGATCAGCCTTGTATTCGCGCAGCACTTCACCGAATTGACGCACCAGCTCGCCGCGACGCGGGGCCGGCACCTTGCGCCATTGCTCGAACGCATGATCTGCGCGACTGATGTGCTGCTCGACTTCGGCCGGGCCTTCCCAGTTGACGGCGGCAATGCGGCTGCCGTCGATCGGCGAATGCACCGGCACTTTGCCGTTCTGATAAAGGGCCGGGTTCACACCAAGACGATCAAGCAATGCGGCAACCATGGGTCACTCCTCAAGCAAAAAACTGAATGTGTGCGGACGCTTTTTCGCGACCGGGCAGGCCTTTAGTTGTAGCGTCACAATGGCAAGGCAACAAACGACCTTTACGCGAGATATCATTCCGTTTATTCATGCTGGGCATAGAAAGACAAGAAAAGGATCAGCCATGCTGAACAAACGCCACCTGCCATCGATCACCGCATTGCAGTGTTTCGAGGCCGTGACCCGTCACCTGAGTTTCACCCGCGCCGCCGAGGAGCTGAACCTGACCCAGAGCGCAGTGAGCAAACAGGTCGCGCAGCTTGAAGAGCTGTTGCAGCACTTGTTGTTCCGCCGGGTGCGGCGGCGCTTGCAGATGACCCCGGCTGGGGATTTGTACTTGGTTGAAGTAAGAAAAATCCTCACCCAAGTGGAAATGTCGACGCATTACCTGCGCTCCTACGGCGGTGAGACTGAAGTCCTGCGCGTGTCGACGCCATCGACCTTCGGCGCGCGCTGGCTGGTGCCGCGCCTGAAAGGCTGGCGTCTGCGCCATCCATCGATTCACCTGGATTTGTGCAACGAGCAAGAAGCGGATGATCTGCTGCAAGGGCGCAGTGATTTGGCGTTCTATTTTGGTCAGGGCTCACGGCCCGGCACTGAATGCCTGAAGTTGTTCGGCGAAGAACTGGTGCCGGTGTGCGCGCCGGGCAGCCTGCCGGACACGCCGTTCACTGATCCGACGCAACTTACCGATCTGGTCCTCCTGCAAAATGCCTCGCGCCCGCAAGCCTGGCACGACTGGTTCGACAGTCAGGGTTACCAGACCGAACACAGCTACCACGGGCCGCGTTTCGAAACCTTTTATATGTGCATCCGCGCCGCGCAGGTCGGTTGCGGTGTGGCGTTGTTGCCACGGTTTCTGGTGGAAGAGGAATTGGCCGACGGCAAACTGGTCATTCCCTGGCAGCATGCAATGCCCAGTTCCGACGCCTATTACCTGGCGTATCCAGAGCATGCGGCGGAAGTGCCGAAGGTACGGGATTTTGTGAAATGGATGCTGGAGCAGATCGATAGCCCGAATGACTGACCCGATTGAAAAATGTGGGAGCGAGCCTGCTCGCGAAGAGACCGGCACATTCAATACCCATTTCGACTGAATTGACGCCTTCGCGAGCAGGCTCACTCCCACCAGGGTTCTGCGGTGATCTAAAAAATTGCTGGCAATCTTCGTCCCTGATATGCGCCACTAGCGCCATTGTTTGAGACCGCGCACAGGCGCGGCGCACCTGGAGACCCCGTTATGAGCGAGAGCGTGTTTGCCGATCGCATCGTGCAGAACCTGCTCGACACCGACTTCTACAAACTGACGATGATGCAGGCGGTGCTGCACAACTACCCCAACGTCGAAGTCGAATGGGAGTTTCGTTGCCGTAACAGCGAAGATCTGCGCCCGTATCTGGCCGAGATCCGTTTTCAGATCGAGCGTCTGGCCGAACTGAGCCTGAGCGCCGATCAACTGAGTTTCCTTGAGCGGATCAGCTTCCTCAAACCGGATTTCCTGCGTTTTCTCGGATTGTTCCGCTTCAACCTGCGCTATCTGCACACCGGTATCGAGAACGGCGAACTGTTCATCCGTCTGCGCGGGCCGTGGCTGCATGTGATTCTCTACGAAGTGCCGTTGCTGGCGATCGTCAGCGAAGTGCGCAATCGCTATCGCTACCGCGAAACCGTGCTTGAACAAGCGCGCGAACAGCTCTACCGCAAGTTCGACTGGCTGACCGCCAACGCCTCGTCCGACGAGTTATCGCAGCTGCAGGTCGCCGACTTCGGCACCCGCCGGCGCTTTTCGTTCGGCGTGCAGGCAGAAGTGGTGAACGTGCTCAAGCACGACTTCCCCGGCCGTTTTGTCGGCACCAGTAACGTGCATCTGTCACGAGAACTGGACATGAAACCGCTGGGCACCATGGCCCACGAATGGATCATGGCGCACCAGCAACTCGGTCCACGGCTGATCGATAGCCAGATCGCCGCGCTCGATTGCTGGGTCCGCGAATACCGTGGCCTGCTGGGGATCGCGCTCACCGATTGCATCACCACCGATGCATTTCTCGGCGACTTCGACCTGTTCTTCGCCAAGCTGTTTGACGGCCTGCGCCATGACTCCGGCGATCCTGTGGTGTGGGGCGAAAAATGCATTGCGCACTATCACAAGCTCGGCATCGACCCGATGAGCAAGACCCTGGTGTTCTCCGACAGCCTGACCCTGCCCAAGTCGCTGGAGATCTTCCGCGCCCTGCACGGCCGGATCAATGTCAGCTTCGGCATCGGCACCAACCTCACCTGTGACATTCCGGGTGTCGAACCGATGAGCATCGTGCTTAAAATGACCGCCTGCAACGGCCAACCGGTGGCGAAGATCTCCGACGAGCCAGGCAAGTCCCACTGCAAAGACCCGAATTTCGTCGCTTATTTGCGACACGTTTTCCAGGTTCCTGCCGATTCCAGTCTATCTAGCAAGGAGTGAATTCATGCAAGCCGTACAGCGTGAGATTGCTGAACAGCTCAAGGTGCAACCGCCGTTCGCCGACTACCAGGCCCTGCAGGCCGAAGTCGCCCGGCGCATTACCTTTATTCAGGATTGTCTGGTCAATTCCGGGCTCAAGACGCTGGTGCTGGGCATCAGCGGCGGCGTCGACTCGCTGACCGCCGGCCTGTTGGCCCAGCGGGCGATGCGTGAGCTGCGCGACCAGACCGGCGACAACAGCTACAAATTCATCGCCGTGCGCCTGCCGTACGAAACCCAGTTCGACGAGCACGACGCCCAAGCCTCGGTGGATTTCATCGCCCCGGACGAACGTCACACGGTCAACATCGGCCCAGCGGTGAAATCGCTGGCCAGTGAAGTGGCGGCGTTTGAAGGCAAGCACGCGGTGTCGGTGGACTTCGTATTGGGCAACACCAAGGCGCGCATGCGCATGGTCGCGCAGTACACCATCGCCGGCGCGGCGCACGGGTTGGTAATCGGCACCGATCACGCGGCAGAAGCGGTGATGGGTTTCTTCACCAAGTTTGGTGACGGCGCCTGCGATCTGGCACCGCTCAGCGGTCTGGTGAAGAATCAGGTTCGCGCGATTGCCCGCAGCTTTGGCGCGCCGGAGTCGCTGGTCGAGAAAGTGCCAACGGCGGATCTGGAAGATCTGTCGCCAGGCAAACCGGATGAAGCATCGCACGGCGTGACCTATGCCGAGATCGATGCGTTCCTGCACGGTGAGCCGGTGCGTCAGGAAGCGTTCGACATCATCGTCGCGACCTACAACAAGACTCATCACAAACGCGTGATGCCGTTTGCGCCTTAAGCGCTGATGGAATGAAAAAGCCCGCTGAGGAGTGATCCTCAGCGGGCTTTTCTTTGGCCATTGCTTTCATTGATGCGAATGGCCCCTTCGCGAGCAGGCTCGCTCCCACATTGATGGCGCAAACCTGTGGGAGCGAGCCTGCTCGCGAAGAACGATGACGCGGTTGACCGGCTTACTTGACAGTAATGGTGCCTTTCATCATCGAGATGTGGCCTGGGAACGAGCAGAAGAAGCCGTATTTATCAGTGCCGGCCAGCTTCGACACGTCGAAGGTTACCGAGTCAGTTTCCTTGGCACCGATGATTTTGGTGTGCGCGATCACGCGAGCATCGCCATCTTTCAGGTAGTTTTTGTCGATGCCAGCAGCCAGGCCATCAGTGGCGATTGGCTGCATGTCCGCTTCTTTGCTGATTACCAGGTTATGGCCCATGACGTTCTTCGGCAGGCTGCCGGAGTGAGTCAGTTCAACGGTGAAAGTCTTGCAGCTCTTGTCGATCACGATTTCCTTGGTGTTGAAGGACATCTGATCGGTGGAGTCAACGGTGGTTTTGCACTCGGCAGCCATCAATTGGCTGCTGGCCAGCGCCAGCAGGGATACCGCAACAACTTTGGAAAACATGGTGAATCTCCAAGGCAGGGTTAACAAAAACACGAATGGTGGAAAGACTGCCTGAAATCTTCGCAAGTTCCTATGACTTGAGTCAAAAATTGTATACAACTTTCAGGCTATGACACTCATCGAGACAATCTAACGGCCAGAATTCCAGGCCCGGCCTATGATCGGCGCATCTACTGAGACGGAGTGCCTGTCATGTTCTTTAACGGTCTGTTGTGCAGTTTGCTCGCCGCCTACGCCTGTGGCGCCAGCGGCACCTTTGAATCGCCGGAACGCGAAGTTTAGCCCTTGGATCGAGGCGTGCCAGCCATTACCCTGTGACGGATTGACCCAGGAGGAAGGCATGTCTCTGAAATCCGTTTGTGTATTTTGCGGTGCCAACGCCGGCACTGTTCCGGCTTACACCGAAGCCGCTGTTGCCCTTGGCCGGGCCTTGGCTGAACGCAAGTTGACCCTGGTCTACGGCGGTGGTGCTGTGGGTCTGATGGGCATTGTTGCCGATGCGGCGCTGGCCGCTGGCGGCGAAGTGATCGGCATCATCCCGCAGAGCCTGATGGACAAGGAAATCGGCCACAAAAGCCTGACACGCCTGGAAGTGGTCAACGGCATGCATGCGCGCAAGGCGCGCATGGCTGAACTCAGCGATGCGTTTATCGCCCTGCCCGGCGGTCTCGGCACGCTGGAAGAGCTGTTCGAAGTCTGGACCTGGGGTCAGCTCGGCTACCACGGCAAGCCGCTGGGCCTGCTGGAAGTGAACGGCTTTTACAGCAAACTCACCGCTTTTCTTGACCATATCGTCGGCGAAGGCTTCGTTCGCGCGCCACACCGTGACATGCTGCAAGTGAGCGAATCGCCGCAAACACTGCTCGATGCCCTGGATAACTGGAAGCCGACCATCACGCCCAAGTGGGTCGACCAAAAACCCGGCTAACCACGAGGCACCGATACAGGGCAGAATATGCGCCGCTCAACCTCACCTTCGACCCAAGAGGATCGCCCATGGCCAAACCCAATTACTCCTTCGCCAAACGTCAACGAGACCTGGCAAAGGAACAGAAGAAAGAGGAAAAGCTTCAGCGCAAGAAACAAACCGCTGAAGAAGCAGCAATGAACCCTGACGGTGAAGTGGCGACGCAAGATGATGTTGATGCAACCGATGCGACTGAAACACCGAAAGATCAGGCGCCCGACGCCTGAACCCCACCGGGTTTGATGATCGAATCAGGCCCTGCGGATTTGTGACGGGGCTGGCAGTTTCACTGCTGGCCCTCACAGCCCTCCCCCTTCCCAAGCACACCCAAATTCCCAATGTGGGGGCGAGCAGGCTCACTCCTACAGTTTGATCGGCGTTAATCCAGAGGCATTACGGTGACGCGCACTTCCGGGTCGTGATTGCCGCCACCGAGGATCACCCCACGCAACGGCGACACATCAGAGAAATCCCGCCCCCACGCCAATGTGATGTGCTCCAGCGCCGGTTGCACATTGTTGGTTGGATCAAAATCCACCCAGCCCAGCACCGGACAAAATACCGACACCCACGCATGCGAAGCGTCGGCGCCGATCAAGCGTGGCTGCCCCGGCGGCGGCTGCGTCAGCAAATAACCACTGATGTAGCGCGCCGCCAGCCCTCGCGAGCGCACGCACGCCAGCATCAAGTGCGCGAAGTCCTGACACACCCCGCGTCGCCGCTCCAGCACTTCCACCAGCGGGGTCGCCACTTGGGTTGCTTCGGCATCGAAGGTGAACTCGCTGAAGATCTTCTGCATCAAGTCCTGCACGCCCAACAGCAACGGTCGGCCCGGCGGGAAACAACTCTGAGAGAACTCGACGAAGCTGCGCTTCAAATGCACGTACGGTGACTGGAAGCGGTAGCGACAGGCTTCGAGCAACTCAGCGGACAACGGCTGGCTGCTGTAGGTCAGCGCATCGCGGGTCAGCTCCCAGGCGGGCGACTGATTGAAATCCAGCGCAGGCCGCGCCAGCACTTCCACCGTGAGTTGTGCATTGACCTGCAATTCGTCATGCGGGCGTTCGAAGGCCAGTCGGGTCAACGGATTGCCAAACACATCCAGCTCATCGCGCCGCGCTGTCGGATCCGGACTGATCAGCAATTGCTGTTCGGTACAACGCTGCCAATCGCATTTCCGCGGCCACAAGTGCGCCAGTTGCTGCGCCAGGGAAACCGGGCTGTCGTAGTGATAACAGGTGTCGTGGAAAATCTGGTATCGAGCATTCATCAGACGGACACCGTGCGTTGGCTAACGTCATCGACATGAGCGAAATGACGCAGAGCCAAGCGATCCGAGACCTGCCCACTGGCCTCGGCAATCTCTTGCAGCAGATCCGCCAGACCGCTCAAAGCCGCTCGTACGCTGGACTCACCGAACAATGGATTCTCCAGACACCCCAGATCGAACCGTGCCAGCCGCTCGACCAGTCGCGGCAATCCCGCTTCCCGTGGCGCGCCAAAATCATCGTTCAAACGTTTCAACGTGCGCGTGACCAGTTTCAACTGGAACAACACCGCGTGCGGGTTCTGCTCGTCCAGCAGCAATAGGTCGAGCACCGGAATCAATTGTGCCACGGCCAGATAACGTGAGCGATAGGTGATGCTGCTGTTGCCCAACTCCAGCAACCACTCCAGGCCCGCCTGATCGAAAGCACCGGCGCCACGCAGAAACGCCGCGAGGCTACTGCTGAGAAACTGCAGTCGCTCGATACGCCGGCCAATCATCAGAAAGCGCCAGCCTTCGTCGCGGGTCATGTCGTCGAGGGCAAACCCGGACAACGCCGCCAGCGACATCACCAGCCGGTTGAGGAAATCCAGCAGTTCGCCGAAGTCAGGCTCGTCGGTGTCCAGTTCCATCGCTTCGCGCTGCAACTCCACCAGCGCCTGCCAGTTCTCCCGCGAAAGCTTGCCGCGCACCTGTGACGCCGCCCACTGCAAGCGTTGCAGGTTGGAACGCAGGCTGAACGACCAGTCTTCACCGAGCAATGCAGCGAGCAAGCGCTCGGGCAGCTCTCCTTCATCCGGCAACAACGTCAACCGCTCACCGAGATCGACCGCCGCCTGCAACGCTTGCGGGTCATCACCATCGACATACCGCGCAAGCATGATGCGCAGCAGCCGCGCACTGTCGTCACAGCGTTCGCAGTAACGGCCGAACCAGAACAGGTTTTCCACCACTCGCGAGGGTAGATATGGATCGCGCCGCACCAGATCGTGCACCCCTACATTACGCTGGCTCTTCCATTGCTCGCCGCTGGGTGGACGATCGCCAATTACCCAAGTGTCCTTGCTCGCCCCGCCGCGCTGCATCGATACCACTTCGGCATCAGCCTCGGCGGCCACCCGGGTCAGACCACCGGGGAGCACACGATAACCATCACCACCGGCCACGGCGTACATGCGCATGCCGATCGCCCGCGGTTGCAGTTGACCATTTTCGGCCTGCCAGATTGGCGCTTGCGATAGCTGAGCCAATTCTTGCGCAACGTAGGCATAAGGGCGCGCCTGCATGCGTTCAGCAAGCGTGTGACGCTGTTTTTCACTCAGATCACGGCCAAATACAGGCGTGAAGCTTTGCGAGGGAAACGCCGGTTTGATCAACAGCTCAGGTAGTTTTTCCAAGGCCTGCGCCAGTACCGGTGGCTCGCCGCACCACCACGTCGCGATTGACGGCAAGATCAGCTCTTCGCCGAACAGGTATTGGTTGATCTTCGGCAGAAAACCCAGCAAACCCGGCGATTCCAGAACGCCGCTGCCCAACGCGTTGGCAACCAGGACTCGCCCCTGACGCACGGCTTCGAGCAGACCGGGCACGCCGAGCGCCGAATCCGTACGCAGCTCAAGCGGATCGCAGAAATCATCATCGAGCCGGCGCATGATCGCGTGCACCCGACGCAAGCCACTGAGGGTTTTCAGGTAGACCGTGGCATCGCGCACCGTCAGGTCACCGCCCTCGACCAGCGGGTAACCCAGCTGGCGAGCCAGATACAAATGTTCAAAATAACTTTCGTTGAAACGCCCCGGAGTGAGCAGCACCACCAGCGGCGCCTCATCGTCACTCGGTGCCTGCCGCGCAAGGGTTTCCTGCAATGTGCGGAAGAACCCGGCCAGATGCTGCACCTTCAGATCCCGGTACAACTCAGGAAAGGCACGGGACACGATGGTGCGGTTTTCCAAAGCATAACCGGCGCCCGACGGTGCTTGTGTGCGATCCGCCGTGACCCACCAGCGCCCATCCGGCGTGCGCGCCAGATCCACGGCATACAGATGCAGGTACGCGTCTTCCGGCGGTGCAATGCCCTGACAAGGCCATAGGAAATTGTTGTGTCCAAACACCAGTTCAGCCGGCAACAGGCCTTCGCTGATCAATCGTTGCGGCCCGTACAAATCAGCCAACACCGAATTGAGCAGACGTGCACGTTGAGCGATGCCCGCCGACAAATGCTGCCATTCATCTGCGGCAATCACGTGGGGCAACAGATCCAGCTCCCACGGCCGATCCGCGCCTTTGGGATCGGCATAGACGTTATAGGTGACACCGTTTTCCTGAATCTGCCGCGCCAGCAAAGACTGTCGCTGCATCAGTTGCGCCGGGGTGCTGCGCTGCAACTGATCGAACAGCCGCCGCCAGTGCGGGCGCACCGCGCCACTGCCGTCGAGCAGTTCGTGATAAGTGCCCGCCGTCAGCGGGTAGCGGTCTAGCAGGTCAGGCATGGAAAGCTCGGCAGACAGCAAAGAACGGTCAGACTAACGCAGGCACATGACATGCGGATATACGAAAAATCCGCATGTCGCGTGCGATCTAGAAACGTCGCAAATCGATTGTCATCGGTAGCTCGTCACTGATTTCCACGTTGGGTATAGGAAGTTTCCCCGGCGTGTGTCCGACGCGGAAGAATCGCGCCATGCGCCGGCTCTCCGCTTCGTTGGCATTGACCGGCAACGTCTCGTAATTACGCCCGCCCGGATGGGCAACGTGGTACTGGCAACCGCCCAGCGAACGGCCCATCCAGGTGTCGAGCAAATCGAACACCAGCGGTGCGTGCACGGGAATCGTCGGTTGCAGACAGTTGGCCGGTTGCCACGCACGGTAACGCACACCCGCGACGAACTCGCCCACGCGCCCGGTCGGGTGCAACGGCACCGCGATGCCATTACAGGTCAGCAAATAACGCTGCGGCGGCAGCCCTTTGAGCTTGACCTGCAGACGCTCCAGAGATGAGTCGACGTAGCGCACCGTACCGCCTGCCGCGCCCTCCTCGCCCAGCACATGCCAAGGCTCCAGCGCCTGACGCAGCTCCAGTTCGATGCCGTTGACGGCGTAATCGCCGACCTTGGGAAAACGAAACTCCAGATGCGCGGCAAACCATTCCGCGCGCAGCGGATAACCGGCGTTGTTCAGCTCCACGATGACGTCGGCGAAGTCCTGCTCGATAAAGTGCGGCAGCAAGAAACGATCTCGCAGCTCGGTGCCCCAACGCGCCAGTTTCGGCGGCGCATAAGGCTCACGCCAGAAACGTGCGACCAGCGCCCGCAGCAACAGCTGCTGGGCCAGGCTCATGCGCGCATGGGGCGGCATTTCAAAGGCGCGCAGTTCCAACAAGCCAAGACGTCCGGTGGCGCCATCCGGCGAATACAGTTTGTCGATACAGAACTCGGCACGGTGCGTGTTGCCGGTGACGTCGATCAGCAGGTTGCGCAGCAGACGATCCACCAGCCACGGCGCGCACTCCTCACCCGGCTCGGGCATCTGCGCGAAAGCGATTTCCAGTTCGTACAGTGCATCATTGCGCGCCTCGTCGACACGCGGCGCCTGCGACGTCGGGCCGATGAACAATCCGGAAAACAGATACGACAACGACGGATGGTTTTGCCAGTAGCTGATCAGGCTGCGCAGCAGATCCGGGCGACGCAGAAACGGTGAATCCGCCGGCGTCGCACCACCGAGCACAAAATGGTTACCGCCGCCGGTGCCGGTGTGGCGACCATCGATCATGAATTTTTCGGTGGTCAGTCGGGTTTGCCGCGCTTCTTCATAGAGAAATTCGGTGCGTTCGACCAATTCGTCCCAGGTCGCTGACGGCTGCACATTCACCTCGATCACACCGGGATCCGGGGTGATGCGGAAGTTGCTCAGGCGCGGATCGCTTGGCGGCTCGTAGCCTTCCAGCAACACCGGGCAATGCAGTTCTTCAGCCGTCGCTTCGATGGCGGCCACCAGTTCCAGGTAATCCTCGACCCGTTCCAGCGGCGGCATGAACAGGTACAAACGTCCCTCGCGCGCTTCGGCGCAGAACGCGGTGCGGGTCAGCCAGTCGGCGGACTCGTCGATTTTCGGCGCGCGTTCGTCAGGCGCCGCCGCTTCTCCCGGACTGTTGAGCTGCGCGGTGTCTGGCAACGCGGCGAAGTCCTGATTCGGATCCTGTGGATGAATAAACGGATACTCGGCCGCCTTCACCCACGGCTGCGAACCCAGCGGCAAGCGATAACCCAGCGGCGAATCGCCCGGCACCAAACGGCAATGTTCGTCGCGCAGATACCAGCGCCCGCTCTGCCATTGATCGCCCTTGGCTGTACGCGCCAGCGGCAACACCTGGCCGATCACTTTGTTCAGGCCCTGACTGAAGACCTTGCGCAGTCGCGCGCGCTCCAGCGGCTCCTCTAGACGCGAGTCTTCGGCGCTGACATTGCTCGGTAATGTGCCTTCGCGCCAGAGGTAATAGAAATTGTCCTCGTAGGCCGGGAAGACAAAGCGTGTAGGCAATTTCAGGCGTTCGGCAACGCTGGCGAGAAAGCGCCCAGCCAATTCGCCATTGGCGCCGTAATCCTGCTGTTCGTCGGCGATCAGCGCGCCGTTGCGCCAGATCGGCACGCCGTCGCGGCGCCAATAGCAATTGAGCGACCAGCGCGGCAGTTGCTCGCCCGGGTACCACTTGCCCTGACCGAAATGCACCAGACCATTCGGCGCGTAGTGTTTGCGCATGCGCTGGAACAGTTCGGCGGAGAGCTGACGCTTGGCCGGCCCCAGCGCAGCGGTGTTCCACTCGGCGCCATCCGGGTCATCGATGGAAACGAAGGTCGGCTCGCCGCCCATGGTCAGGCGCACGTCATCCGCCAGCAGGTCAGCATCGATCTGCCGGCCCAGCGCCTGAATTGCCAGCCACTGCTCATCGGTGTAGGGCTTGGTGACGCGCGGCGCCTCCCAGATCCGTTCCACCGACATCTCATGGCTGAACACACATTCGCACGGCTCGACCAAGCCACTGATCGGTGCCGCCGAGGACGGATCGGGACTGCAGGCCAACGGGATATGCCCTTCACCAGCAAACAGCCCAGACGTGGCATCCAGGCCGATCCAGCCGGCACCCGGCAAATACACCTCGCACCAGGCGTGCAGATCGGTGAAGTCGACGTCCGTACCGGACGGGCCGTCGAGGCTCTTCACATCGGCGGTCAGTTGAATCAGGTAGCCGGAGACAAAACGTGCCGCCAACCCGAGGTTGCGCAACAACTGCACCAGCAACCACGCCGAATCCCGGCAGGAACCAGAGGCGTGCTCGAGAGTGTGTTCCGGGGTTTGCACGCCCGGCTCCATGCGAATCAGATAGCCGATGTCTTCGCTCAGGCGCTGGTTGAGCGCCACCAGAAAATCCACCGCCGGCAACGGCGTGCGGTCGATTCCGTCCAGATAGGCCTTGAATTTCGGCGTCAGCGGCAAGGTTTCGAGGTACGGCGCCAGCTCCTTGCGCTCATCGGCGGCGTAGGCGAAGGGGATTTTCTCGGCGTAGGGTTCGAGGAAGAAGTCGAACGGATTGAACACGGCCATTTCGGCGAGCAGATCGACTTCAATACGCAACTCATTGGTCTTCTCGGGGAACACCAATCGGGCGAGGTAGTTGCCCTGCGGATCCTGCTGCCAGTTGATGAAATGCTGCTCGGGCGAAACTTTCAGCGCATACGACAGAATCCGCGTGCGGCTGTGGGCGGCCGGGCGCAGGCGAACGATCTGCGGGCCGAGTTCGACAGCGCGGTCGTAGCGGTAATGCGTGACGTGATGCAATGCGACATGAATCGACACGGCGTGCCTCCTGCGAGCCTAAGCGTATTCGAAAGCGCGCAAGACTTATGCCATGCAGAGGCTTGGGCGCTTTCCCGGAATGCTTAGGGCAGTACAGCACCAAAATCGGGCGATGCGGGGAAATGGTTTGGGCTGATTGCACGTAAATGTTGCGAAGAGCCCCTCACCCTGGCCCTCCCGAAACGTCGGACCGCCCATAGGGAGAGGGAACTGACCGACGTGGTTGTTGGAGATACGCCGACGTGAAAGTCCTGAGTCGAACTTCGATTTTGAAAAGCACAGCGATCGGCTCCCTTCCCCCTCGCCCCCCATGGGGGAGAGGGCTGGGGTGAGGGGGATGGATCTCCCGGAAAACCCAATATCCAGCCCCAGAAATGCACAACGCCAACCCGAAGGTTGGCGTTCTGTTCAGCTCAAGCGATGTTTAGCGCGGTACGACCGGCTTGCGGGTCGGTTTCGGCCCTTTGCCTTTCGCAGCGTCTTTACGTTCCTTGGCTGCCTGCTGATTGCGGGCAAACGCCGCCGCCTTGGCCTGTTCCCGCTTGTCCCAAGGATTACCACCATCACTGGCACGTGGCGGCAAACCAGTGTGCTGAGTGAGGATCTTGGTGGTCTTCTCTTTGCCTTCCTTCGCCACTTTATGGCTGCCGGCCGGCGTCGAGTTCTTGCGACGGGCGCTCTGGTAGCTGTCAGTCGCCGGCTGATGAGTCGGGATCAACTGATCCTTGCCCGAACCGATCAAGTCACCACGGCCCATGCGGATCAGCGCTTCACGCAGCATCGGCCAGCCTTTCGGGTCGTGATAACGCAAGAACGCCTTGTGCAGACGACGCTGCTCTTCGCTCTTGACGATGGTCACGCCGTCGCTCTTGTAAGTGACCTTGCGCAGCGGGTTCTTGCCCGAGTGGTACATCGCGGTGGCGGTGGCCATCGGCGACGGGTAGAACGCCTGCACCTGGTCAGCGCGGAAGCCATTGCCCTTGAGCCACAGGGCCAGGTTCATCATGTCTTCGTCGGTGGTGCCCGGGTGGGCGGCGATGAAGTACGGAATCAGGTACTGCTCTTTGCCCGCTTCCTTGGTGTACTTCTCGAACATGCGCTTGAACTTGTCATAGCTGCCAATGCCCGGTTTCATCATCTGGTTGAGCGGACCTTCCTCGGTGTGTTCCGGGGCGATCTTCAGGTAACCACCAACGTGGTGGGTCACCAGCTCTTTGACGTACTCCGGCGACTCGACCGCGAGGTCGTAGCGCAGGCCGGAAGCGATCAGAATCTTCTTCACACCCGGCAATGCACGGGCGCTGCGGTACAGCTGAATCAGCGAAGAGTGGTCGGTGTTGAGGTTCGGGCAAATGCCCGGGAACACGCAGGACGGCTTGCGGCACGCGGATTCGATTTCCGGCGTTTTGCAGGCGATGCGGTACATGTTAGCGGTCGGGCCGCCGAGGTCGGAAATGACGCCGGTGAAGCCTGGAACCTTGTCGCGGATCTCTTCGATTTCGCGAATGATCGACTCTTCGGAACGGTTCTGGATGATCCGGCCTTCGTGCTCGGTGATCGAGCAGAAGGTGCAGCCACCGAAGCAGCCACGCATGATGTTCACCGAGAAACGGATCATGTCGTAGGCCGGGATCTTCTCCTTGCCATACGCCGGGTGCGGAACGCGCGCGTAGGGCATGCCGAACACGTAGTCCATTTCTTCAGTGGTCATCGGAATCGGCGGCGGGTTGAACCAGACGTCGACTTCGCCATGCTTCTGCACCAGCGCACGGGCGTTGCCCGGGTTGGTTTCGAGGTGCAGCACGCGGTTGGCGTGGGCATACAGAACGGCGTCGCCGCGCACCTTTTCAACCGATGGCAGACGAATCACGGTCTTGTCACGGGTCATGCGCGGGCTGGCCAGAATCTGTACGACCTTGGCTTCCTGCGGATCTTCAACCGGACCTTTTTCCTGCTCGATGGCGCAGGCCTGGGTGTCCTGGGTATTCACGTACGGGTTGATGATCTTGTCGACCTTGCCCGGACGGTCGATACGCGTCGAGTCGACTTCGTACCAGTCTTTCGGCGTATCGCGACGAATGAACGCGGTGCCGCGCACGTCGGTGATGTCTTCGATCTTGTGCCCGTAGGACAGACGCTGAGCGACTTCGACAATTGCGCGTTCGGCGTTGCCGTACAGCAGAATGTCGGCGCTGGCGTCGATCAGGATCGAGTTACGCACGCGATCCTGCCAGTAGTCGTAGTGGGCGATGCGGCGCAGCGAGGCTTCGATGCCGCCGAGGACGATCGGCACATGCTTGTAGGCTTCCTTGCAGCGCTGGCTATAAACCAGGCTCGCGCGGTCCGGACGCTTGCCGGCCATGCCGCCAGGCGTGTAAGCGTCGTCGGAACGGATTTTCTTGTCCGCGGTGTAGCGGTTGATCATCGAGTCCATGTTGCCCGCCGCAACGCCGAAGAACAGGTTCGGCTCGCCGAGCTTCATGAAGTCGTCTTTGGACTGCCAGTTCGGCTGCGCAATGATCCCGACGCGAAAGCCCTGAGACTCCAGCAGCCGGCCAATGATCGCCATGCCGAACGACGGGTGATCGACGTAGGCATCACCGGTAACAATGATGATGTCGCACGAATCCCAGCCAAGCTGATCCATCTCCTCCCTGCTCATCGGCAGGAATGGCGCTGGCCCGAAACATTCGGCCCAATATTTTGGATAGTCAAATAACGGCTTGGCTGCTTGCATGTCGACGACCGGTGTTGAAGTGAAAATTCGCGGGCGCGGAATATAGCACAAAAAATAACCAATTCCGACGGCAATGGTCGGTTTCTCTTACAACCGGCGTCGAGCCTGCCCGATAACCCGTAACCGGCAAAAAATCATCGTTCAAACTTAACATTCATCAGTCCGGTGCCTGCGCCAACTGATATGGCAACCCTTCAAGGATGAAGCAATGTCACCCAAACAGCCCGCCAAGGGCAGCATTAAAGTCAACACACCAACCAGCCCGGATGCGCCGCAGCAAGGCAATACCGGGCGAGCGCCACGGACGGGGCCTGAACCGTCCCTGTCTGTCCACCCTGCAACGCGGCCGGGTGGCACTCACGGCGCTCACGGCACTGACAGCCCTGAGGTAACAAGACCACCGCCCGTCGTCATCACGCACACGACAACCGCCTCGGTGAAAACAGGCGCAACGGGACCAAAATCGCTGGAGAGTTACCGTATCCTCGCACCTGACCGTTTGCCCCGGGCCAATACCGAGGGCTTGAGGATGTACAAGGGCCGCGAATACGTCGATGTCGCGCACGACAGCATCGTGATGGTCGGGGTCGATCCGCAGACCGGCCTCTACCGCGCCCAACTCGCGGCCGAGCGCGTGGCCTCTGGTCCGCTACTGCTGCGCGACAGCGACAGCGGTCTGTGGCATTCGCTCGAGGACGGTGACGCCGTTACCTTGATCGACACTCACCTGCAGACGTTGCACACCAATCTCGATCTCACACGTGCCAAGGCCGACAGCGACGGGTTGTTGCGCCACGAGGGTCGGCTGTACCTGCCCCTGCACAATCAGGTTTATCAGGTCATGCACGATGTGAGTGCATCCACGGCGACACACAAAGCGTGGCGCATCGTCAATCCGAAAGACCCCGTGGCAATCGACAGCGCAAATATCTTCCGGGCCAGCCGCAGCGGCGAAACGCGGTCGGTCAGGCGTGATGAGGGCAATCGCTGGGTCTATCATTTGCCAGACCTGAAGGGAGGTATTCAGGACGCGGAGATTGTCCGCCTGAGTAAAGACACGTTGATGCAGATGTATGAGCCTTTTCACAAGGCCCACACGGAGTTGACGAACTCGTCGGACCGGCATAACACCCTCTGGGCGCAAACCCAGAAACTGGCGGAAGGCAGCGCAGAGCGAATCGCAAAACTGCTGAGTCTCGAAGTGCATTTGCTCAAGCATGTGCAGAAACAGGCGGATTTCGTGGAGTCGCTGGTGCTCAACAGGAAATGGCTGGTCCTTGCGAAAGCCAGCGGGCTGTTCAAGCAGGAACTGCACACCTTCCGCATAGAGCGCGCCGAGTTCCTGAACCGCCTCATGGCAGCCATGGATCTGCGGGTGAAGCCAACGATCTCCAGTCTCGATGCCGACAGTTGCAAGCGAATCATCCCTCACCTGAACAAGAAGCTGAGGTTTATCGAAGAACGTGAAGTGGTGCTGGCAGAAATCAGAAAAGCCGACCCCGGAGCGGCGCCGATACTCGAAGAAATCAGGCAGCAAGTTCCGTCGGCCGAGCGCATCAACTTCAACAAGCTGACCCTCTATATACACCTGTTTGCGGGCACACCCGAGCATTCGCCCAATACCACCATGCCCTCGCTTTCAGCCGTCGACCTGGTCACCGCAGACCTGAAAAACATTCCGCAACATGAGCATCCGATGGCACTGCTTTTGAGCCTTGATCAGATCAGGGCGGACAAGTCCCGATTTGAAATGCAACTGGCCGCCAACGCTGACACCGATGCTTTGAGGGCCGGGTATCTGAGGGAAATCCTCGATCTGATTGATCCATTCGAGAAGCGAATCGAAAACCGGCTGAGCGACATTCTGGAGTCGATCGGGCGCGATCGCGAGCTGCCCAACATCGACCACGATATCGATTTCGATTTCCTTCCAGCACTGCCTGACCCTTCCGAAAGCCCCCGCCCGTCAGCCCCCAGAAAGATTTTCCGGGTCCGCCAGCACGGCACGTACCGGGTTCTGGTCGGCGAAACGGAAACGGCGCTGGACGGCAACGTCATCGTCAAGGTGCCGGACCCGTTGCGTCCCGGTTCGCCATCCGCCCGCTACGAAAAAAGACAGGGCGAATGGTTGCCAGTGCGGCCACCCATCGTCAGTACACCCAGACCACAACTGGTCGCCGAGGCAAAACGGTTACTGGCCGACGTTGAACAACACGTCGCCAAGGCCAAGGTGGACGAAGCGAAAAAAACCAATCCGACCGAGATTCTTGAAGGCTTGGGCAAAGAGGCGGAAAGCCTCAACGAGCAGGCAAGGCGCCTGGAAAGCCATGAAGACGCGACCAATGACGCCGAGATAGTCGCCCTGGCTGCGCGATTGCGCAGCGCTGCCGAGTCACTGGATGCGCATGGCCAAAGTGTTCTGGTGCGCATGTACAAGAACAGGGACGTGCTCGACATCATGCGTTTGAACTACCTGATGGATGCCGAAGAAGTCCGCGTGAGCAAAACCGTTGAGCGCAAGCAATCAGGCAAAGGCAAGGACAAGTCGTTTCTCGATGTTTATTCGATCACTGATCGCACCGACGGCACACCGTTATGGGAGGCACATTTCCACTATGACCAGCACAACACCGCGCCGCTGAGTTTCACTACACGAGGCGGTCACCTCAAAACCCTCGAACAGAGCCGACGCGGCATCGACGCTCAGCGCCGCGATGAACAGGCTGGCTTGCCGCACGTGGCCATCTGGCGCCAGACCTTCGATGGCAAGACCGCGCGCAAAATATTTGCACTGGCCAGCCCGGCTGGCGTGCCTTCCAAGCCTGAGTAAAGAACTCAGGGCCATACGATCAATCAGGCAATGACGCCGCCCCTGCCATCAGCTCCCGCTCAGGCGAGCTGATGCGCAAACCTGCAAGGATAGAAAGACATGCCCGTTAAATCGCCTCCCAGGGGCAACAATTCCGGCAATCCCCCGGTTCGCCAAAACGCTGGGGCAGACGTGGACACCCCGCGCCTCGACTTGCCAGCGCGCGCAGATTTAGAGATCTCGATACCCGGTGGGCAAACGCCACGACCGGGCCGCTTACCAACGCCAGCCGATATCGATGCGATCGAGCCGACTCCGAGCATCACGATTCATCGACCCGCGTTGCCGTTTGAAAATCCGCGTGCGCCTAGCCAGTCCCTGGAACATTACTGGGTGCCTGCGGCCACAGGTTTGTCGGATCGCAACGCTGACGGCTTGCGAACGCACAAGGGCCGCCAGTATGCCGATGTACCTGGCGGCATCGTGATGGTCAGCAAAGATGCGCAAACAGGACTGTATCGCGCCAGGCTGCCCAGCGAGTCCAGCCCCTCGGGCCCCGTGCTGCTGCGAGACTCCAGCGCGGGACTCTGGCATGAACTGGAACACTTCGAGCCCATCGGGGTGCCATTATCGAGCACCCGCCTGGAAGCTTTCCGTACGCCACTGGATTTCAGTGACGTTCAAAGGGGCAGCGATGGCCTCCACCGGCTCAACGGCAAGCTCTATGCGGTGATCGACAAGCACAGTTATCAGGTTCTGCACGACACCGATGCCTCTACCCCGTCGACACCGGTGATGCGTATCGTCCGCGCGCAAGATCCGGTTGCCGGCGAGAGCACCAACACTTACATCGCCACACGTCCCGGGCGCTCGGAGCCGATCATTTTCGATGCTCGCGACGGCTGGCTGGGGACGCCGGTCGGCGGTGTCGGCGGCATGTTCCGCAGCGAGCCAGGCAGCCCCGCGCAGCCCGGCTTGCTGCAACGGTTTGCCACCGCGATCAATCATTTGCGCACGCCAGAGTCCCGCGCTCGAAAACTCTTCCCGGCCCTCAACAACGAGGAGATCACCCGGCTTCTGCATTCGCACGGGGATGACGTCCGCGGCTATCTGTCCCAACGCGAGGCCAGTTATAGGGCGCTCAAGGCGGATCTCGCTTCCTGGATCAGGAAGACATCCTCGCAGACCTCCACCGAAGCTGCACATCCCGCGGTGGAGCGTGCTGTCGAAGAAATAAAACGTTGCTGGAAGCGGCAGACGGGGACGACGCTGAAACTTGATTTGGCAGAGGCAATCCTTGCGCCACTGACGGCTGATTTCAGCCATGTACGAACTCTGGAGCTGAAAGCGGTCGCCTGGTCGGACACCGCCGATACCTTCCTTGGCAGTTTTCCCAACCTCGAGAAACTGTCGGTGACTCACTCCACTCTGGATAAGCTGCCGACCGATATCGCGCCGATGACCGTTCTCAAGGCTCTGGAGCTGAACTCGAACCGAATCCAGCTCGATGAGCAGACAGCAGTAAAACTGGGCGCACTCGAACAGCTTGAACACCTCGACCTGTCGAGCAACCCGCTTGGCAGAATCCCGGACTTTCGCGGCATGTCGCAACTTCGGTCATTGAACCTGAGCAACACTGGACTGGATCACTGGCCCAGCGGTTTACGCGATCAGGTGGCACTGGACGTGGTCGACTTGCGCAATAACCAACTGCGCGAAATTCCACAGGCGAACCTTGCCCCGTCAAACAATGAACTACTGGCGATCGCCCGTATCAACTCGGTTACCCTGATTGAAGGCAATCCCTTCCCGGCCGGCTACTGGCGAACGCTTGAGGTCTATTGGCGCCGCGTAGTGGCCGACTATCCGGCGATGCGCACCGGCCCCCGCGCCGACGCGTTCAGACTGGATGGCGACATTCCCGAAGTGGCGATGGTGCGGCATATGTATCCAGACAAGGATCCGCAAGCCGCCAGGGAATATCTGCTCGCCCTGGGTGATGGCGCCGAAGAGCAGATCGCGCGACGCCTTGCCGGTTTCGCGTTACTGGAAACGCAACTGCAGGCCTACATCGCCGACAGTCAACCCGGCCCGGCCTATGCCAGGGGCCCGGAAAGAGTCAACGCCACCCGCCTGGCAAGGATCATCAGAGGCTGCTGGCTAGGCGAATCGGACGGCGTACTGAAACTGCCACCGCTGTACGGTCCATTACCCCTGCTGACCGTGGATTTCAGCCACATCAAATCCCTCAGTCTCGACTCGGTCATCTGGTCGGACACCGCCAATACGCTTCTGTCCAATTGCCCCAATCTGGAAAGCCTGAGCATCGTTAACTCCGGCATCGATAAACTGCCGCAAAAAATCGCCGAGATGGACAAACTCAACTATCTGGACCTGAGTTCAAACCAGATAAAACTGGATGAGCAAAGCGCTTTGGCACTCGGTGCACTGCACCAGTTGAAACAGATCGATCTGTCCAACAATCAACTGCGGGCAGTGCCCGACTTCAGCACCATGTCCGGGTTGCAAGCCTTGAACCTGAAAAACACGGGCCTCAGTCAGTGGCCTGCCGGGCTGCTCGACAAAACCGCTTTGAACCACCTGGACCTGCGCGACAATCGCTTGAGCGAGGTTCCCCAGGCCAACCTCAACCCGACACTCGAGACGCTGGCTGTCGTCGCGCGGATCAACAACGTCACGCGGCTTGAAGGCAACGACTTCCCCTCTGCGTACTGGCGAAAATTCGACGGCTACTGGCGACGCCTTAAAGAGTCTCACCCCGAGCTGATGGAGCCGGCCCATCCCGCCGTATTCGATAGCGAAGACTCCAGGGCGCAGCGTTATCGAAACCTGTTCCCGAGCAAAACCATCAAGGAGTGCAGAGAGTTCATCTGGAATCATGACAAAGGCACCGTTGCACCACGCTTGCTCGGGCTGGAACAAGAATTCGATCTTTTGAAAACCCAGCTCGACGACTGGGTCTTTTCCGGGGGCGGCAACCGCCTGCGTTACGTGCGTGCCAATCAACTGCAAATCAACGCCACCACCCGCAATGACCGCACCGCAGCGCGGGATCGGATCATCAGTTGCTGGCGCCGCGAAACAGCGCAAAAACATGCATTCGACGGCACGCCGATCGGTCTGGAACTGGACTTGAGCGGCCTGACCTTGCCGACCCTGCCGGATCTGAGCATCGACTTCAGCCATGTTGGTTCACTCAGATTGAGCGGCATGAACCTGACGGAGTCACCGGAAGGCTTCCTCACCCGTTTTCGTCATGTGCGCTGGCTGGACATGTCGAACAATCGCCTCAGGGACTTGCCCCCGGCGGTAGGAGAAATGCACGGGATGACGCGCCTGTTTCTGCAGCACAACCAACTTGAGCTCAATGCAGAAACGGCACGGATACTGGCCGGACGCACAACACTCAGAGCACTCTGGATCGACAACAATCCCCAACTCGGTGTGATCCCGGACTTCAGCCTGATCACCGATATGCGCGAGGTCAGCCTGGCGAACACCGGCATCACGCATTGGCCAACCGGACTGTTTGATCAACCCCTGCTGACCCGGATCGATCTGAGCAATAACCAGATCACCACGATTCCCGACTTTGTCACTGCTCCGCCCCCGGAGCGCCTGGCGCATTCGGTCCAAGTGAACAGTGGCACGTTACTGACGAATAATCCGATTACTGATGAGACGCGGATACAAATGGGCGTCTATCGCATGCAACTGGACGAAGCGCAAACCGGGCTTCACAACAGATTCAACCTGTTCACAACGTCATTTCCTTTAGCTCAACGTCCCATTGCAAGGACCGCCGCAGAGCCCACCCCGATCTGGACCACCGGACTACCCACTGATCAAGCGTTCGCCAGAAACACTCAATGGCGCACGTTGCGCGAGCAGCCAGGCTCAGACGGCTTCTTCAACATCCTCGCAAGCCGTGCGCACCATGCCGATTTCCGGCGTCAGGTCTGGGATGTGATCGATGTCATCAGCCAAGACGATCCACAGTCGCGAACCTTGCGTCGAGAACTGTTCGATCGCGCGTGCGAAGCAGGTTGCACTGACCTTGCCGCAGCCACCTTCACCGACCTGCAAGTTCTGGCCATGACTTACAAGGCGCGCGTACAGGCCAGGCTCGATTTGAATGGCGCCCCCTTGGTGGCGTTGTCCAAAGGATTGTTCCGGCTCAAACAGGTCGACGACATCGCCGCGGCAGAGATCGCTTCAAGCAGGGCAATCATTGACGATCCGGCAACCTCCCGGGAGCTGCGAAACAGCCACCACCTGCGCATACGCGATCCCCATGAAATGACCATGGCCTACCGCTTTGGTCTCAAGGATCGGCTGCAATTGCCGTTTCAGCCACAGGCACTCACGTTTATCGGCATGGCTGGCGTTACCCCGGCAATGCTGGATGCGGCGTATCGCCAAGTCTCGACGCTGAATGGTTCGCCTGAAGAGTTTCAGGCGTTGGTGTCGATGGATTTCTGGCAGGACTTCATCATTCACAAATACCAGGCGCAATTCGATGCGAGTCGCCAGCCGTTTCAGAATCGCCAGGAAATTCTCGACAGCCAGTCATCACAAGGCCTGCTGAGCGAGGCTCAATACAACATGCAAACCGATGATGTGACGGCGCAGTTGGCGATTGTCGAAGCGACATTGATCCAGACGCTGACGCGGCAGGAATTGCAGCCTCGAACAATGATCGAGGCGCCTCCTGCCGACGTCACGCCTGCGCAGGAAACCCCGGGAACGAGTGGTGCAATGCTGTAATCGATACGTCGCAGCAGGCCGATGGACTTCGGCCTGCTGTCACTCGTCGTCGTCGAAGTTGTAACTGCCTGGGGCAAGGTTTTCGAAACGGGTGTACTTGCCGATAAACGCCAGGCGGATAAAACCGATCGGGCCGTTACGCTGCTTGCCGATGATGATTTCGGCGATGCCCTTGTGTTCGGTTTCCGGGTGATACACCTCGTCGCGGTACACGAACATGATCACGTCGGCGTCCTGCTCGATCGCTCCGGATTCGCGCAAGTCGGAGTTTACCGGGCGCTTGTTGGGACGCTGTTCGAGGGAACGGTTGAGCTGCGACAGCGCCACCACCGGGCAGTTGAATTCCTTGGCCAGCGCTTTCAGGGATCGCGAGATCTCGGAAATTTCGTTGGTACGGTTGTCACCGCTGGAACCGGGGATCTGCATCAGTTGCAGGTAGTCGATCATGATCAGGCCGACGTCGCCGTGTTCACGCACCAGACGCCGGGTCCGCGCACGCATTTCCGACGGGCTGATACCGGCAGTGTCATCGATGAACAGTTTGCGATCGTTGAGCAGGTTGACCGCCGAGGTCAGGCGCGGCCAGTCATCGTCTTCGAGTTGACCGGAACGCACTTTGGTCTGGTCGATGCGCCCCAGCGAGGAGAGCATACGCATGATCAGCGATTCGCCTGGCATCTCGAGGGAGTACACCAGAACCGCCTTCTCGCTGCGCAACACGGCGTTTTCCACCAGGTTCATCGCAAAGGTGGTTTTACCCATCGACGGACGGCCGGCGACGATGATCAAGTCGGACGGCTGCAGGCCGCTGGTCTTCTCGTCGAGGTCGGTGTAGCCGGTAGACAGGCCGGTAATGGCGTTGTCAGTGTTGAACAAGGTGTCGATCCGGTCGATGGCCTTGGTCAGCAAATCGTTCACACCCACCGGGCCGCCGGTTTTAGGCCGGGCCTCGGCAATCTGGAAGATCTGCCGTTCGGCTTCGTCAAGAATCTCGGCGGCAGTACGACCTTCAGGGTTGAAGGCGCTATCAGCGATCTCGGTACTGATGCCGATCAACTGGCGCAAGGTCGCTCGTTCGCGAACGATCTGCGCATAGGCCTTGATGTTGGCGACGGATGGCGTGTTTTTCGCCAGCTCGCCGAGGTAACCGAGGCCGCCGACTTGCGAGGTCTGACCTTCCTTGTCCAATTGCTCGGACAGGGTCACGACGTCGATCGGCATGTTCTGATCGGCCAATTTGGCGATCGCACGGAAGATCAGACGGTGGTCATGTCGATAGAAATCGCCGTCGGAGACTTGATCGAGCACGCGTTCCCAGGCGTTGTTGTCCAGCATCAGACCACCGAGTACAGCCTGTTCGGCTTCGATGGAATGCGGCGGCACCTTCAGGGCAGCGGTTTGCAGATCGTATTGCTCGGGAGCGGAGATATCGTTCATGGCCACTTGTGTTGTTTGGAAAAACAGGGAATTCAGAAAGACAAAGGGCACGACCTGTATAACAGGATCGTGCCCGATGTTAACCGTCTGACGGACAAGCCGCCAGCCGATCAGTGTTGCTTAAGCTGCTACCACGACAACGCGTACGGTGGCTTCAACTTCGGCGTGCAGGTGCACAGCCACGTCGAATTCACCCACGTTGCGGATGGTGCCGTTCGGCAGACGAACTTCGCTTTTCGCAACTTCAACGCCGGAGGCGGTCAGTGCGTCAGCGATGTCGTGAGTACCGATCGAACCGAACAGCTTGCCTTCGTCGCCAGCGGTGGCAGTGATGGTCACTTCCAGCTCGGCCAGTTGGGCAGCACGGCTTTCAGCCGATGCTTTACGGTCTGCGGCAGCTTTTTCCAGCTCAGCACGACGCTCTTCGAACGCAGCCAGGTTGGCAGCGGTCGCAGCGGTAGCTTTGCCGAAAGGCAGCAGGTAGTTACGGCCGTAACCGGCCTTAACGTTTACTTTGTCGCCCAGGTTGCCCAGGTTGGCGATTTTTTCCAGAAGGATCAGTTGCATGTGAAAATCCTCTAACTTTTAACCTTCACCGTTCGCGCTGTCGGTGTCTTTCGACACGTGACGACCGCGAAAATCAATCAGGCTGTCGACAATGGCCAGGACCACGAGCAACGGATAGATCAGCTGCATGAACAACAGCAGCGTGACGTACAACCCCACCAGCCAGAAACCGGCCAGTCGCTTCTGCCCGACCAGCCCATGAATCAGGGCAAGTCCGGCGAACACCAGCGGTACACTGCACAACGGCGTCAACATGGCCATCTGTGCACCGAGATTCGGGCCCAGAAGCATCAACGCCAGCAGCAACATCGCCGGCCCCAGCGGGATCCGGATGGCGCGAAACTCGCGACCAAAACCACCCGGGTTGTACAACAACGCCTGCCAATGCCGCCCGACAATCAGGCTCAGCACGCTGACGATTTGCAACAGCGCCGCAATCAGTCCGGTCAGGACTGGTGCAATCAGGGACGCGAAACGCGCTTGCTCATCGACCGACAATTGCTTGTAGGTCTCACCGAGAAGCGCCGGCATGACCTTTATCAAGGCCTGCGCGAGCATCTCGATCTGGGCCGCAAACGCGGCCCCGAGCACCACCGAAAACACCACTCCAATCACTACGCTGACCAGCAGCGTGCGAACCCAGGACTCACTTGCGCGCAAAACCAACGCAAGTCCCGAAGACCCCAGCAGCACCAGAAGTGCGCGTGGATCATCGGCATACAGCCACCAGATCAATGCCGGCAGCAGCCCCAGAGACAGAACACCCAGGGCGTCCGTCAGTCCGCGCCGCAGCAGCACAAGGCTCCCGGCGGCAGCGCCCAACCAATACAACAACGGCAATGTTGCACATCCGGCCACCACGAGAGTGGCCTGCATACGGCCTCGCATGATGAACTCAGCTAAGGCACGCATGCATTCAATCCTTTGCTACTTGTCGACTGCCCGGTCTCAGCGGCCGTGGCTGTCGGTGTAGGCCAGCAGGGCCAGGAAGCGGGCGCGCTTGATAGCGGTGGCCAGCTGACGCTGATAACGAGCTTTGGTACCGGTGATGCGGCTTGGAACGATTTTGCCGGTCTCGGATACGTAGGCTTTCAGAGTGTTGAGATCTTTGTAATCGATCTCTTTCACGTCTTCAGCGGTGAAACGGCAGAATTTACGACGACGGAAGAAACGTGCCATTTGATAGGCTCCTTAATAAGGTCCGTGGATTACTCGTCAGCGTTATCGCTGTCGTTCTCTTCGCCTTCAGCGCTTTCAGCGCCTTCGTGCTCAGGACGATCGCGACGCTCACGGCGCTCACTGCGGTTTTCTTCAGCCTTGAGCATCTCGGACTGGCCGGTAACGGCTTCGTCGCGACGGATGACCAGGTTACGGATCACTGCATCGTTGTAGCGGAAGTTGTCTTCCAGCTCGGCCAGGGCCTTGCCAGTGCACTCAACGTTCAGCATCACGTAGTGAGCCTTGTGAACATTGTTGATTGCGTAGGCCAGTTGACGACGGCCCCAATCTTCCAGACGGTGGATTTTGCCGCCGTCTTCTTCGATCAGCTTGGTGTAACGCTCAACCATGCCGCCGACTTGCTCGCTTTGATCCGGGTGGACCAAAAAGATGATTTCGTAATGACGCATGAATGCTCCTTACGGGTTGTAGCCTGCCGCTCAAAAACGGTCAGACAAGGAGTGAATGACACTTATGGACTTGCTGGCGCGGGGCACATGCGTGCCTGCCGTCACAGCAAGGGGCGCAATTGTAGAGAAGGGACAGAAGAGGTGCAAGGCAATTGGTGATTATTTGAACAACCAACGATCTTCGCCTTCCCACAAAACAATGTAGGAGTGAGCCTGCTCGCGATGAGGGGGTAACATTCAACTTTGATGCTGAATGTTGCACCGCTATCGCGAGCAGGCTCACTCCTACAGGGGATTTGCAGCAGATCAGGATTTCTTGGTGGCAGCCTTGGCTTTGGCACCGCGCTGACGCTGCGCTTCGAACAGGCACACGCCAGTTGCCACGGACACGTTCAGACTGCTGACACTACCGGCCATCGGTAGCTTCACCAGATAGTCGCAGTGTTCGCGAGTCAAGCGACGCATGCCTTTGCCTTCGGCGCCCATGATCAGGATGGTCGGGCCGGTCAGGTCCTGGTCATAAATGCTGACCTCAGCCTCACCCGCCGTACCGACAATCCACAGACCGCGCTGCTGGAGCTTTTCCAGAGTGCGCGCGAGGTTGGTCACCGCAACCAGCGGAATCACTTCCGCCGCGCCGCAAGCGACTTTACGCACGACCGGCGTCAAAGTTGCCGATTTGTCTTTCGGCACGATCACCGCCAGCGCGCCGGCCGCATCGGCCGAGCGCAGGCAGGCGCCGAGGTTGTGCGGATCGGTCACGCCGTCGAGCACCAGCAACAGTGGCGCGCCTTCGGTGCGGTCGAGCAGCTCGTCGAGCATCGCTTCACCCCAGACCTGGCTCGGGCTGACTTCCGCGACTACGCCTTGGTGAACACCTTCAACCCAGGCGTCCATTTCGCGGCGCTCGGCCTGACCGACCTGGACACGATTTTCGTTGGCCAGCTCAACCAGGGTCTGCACGCGCGGATCGTTGCGGCTTTCCGCCAACCAGATCTGCTTGACGCGTTTCGGGTGGTGACGCAGCAACGCTTCTACCGCGTGAACGCCGTAGATTTTTTCCAACTGACTCATGACTTCGCCTTCGGTTTACGTGCCCCGCCACTTTTGGCTGGAGCAGAACCCGCTTTTGGCGGGCCTTTACGGTGTTTGCTCGGTTTTGCTGGCTTGCCGCCGGAGGCCTTTTCAGGCGCCGACCGTCCGGTCTTTCCCCCGGACGCCGCTTTACCACCGTTTTTGGCGTCGGAAAGCAGAGCTTTCTTCATTTCACGGCTTTTGCGCAGCTCGGCGTTCTTCGCTACGGCGTCGCTTGGGCGATAGGCTTCGGCAGCTTTCTCTTTGGCTGGACGACGACCAGCGCTTTTCGCAGGAGCCGCTTCGGCTTTTTCCTTGGCGGCTGGCGCGGCAGTTTCAGCACCACGCTTTTTGCGACCGATCGGCGCGCTGATGGTTTTTTCCGCCATCTCGAAGTCGATCTTGCGCTCGTCGAGGTCGACACGCATGACGCGCACCTCAACGGTATCGCCCAGACGGAAGCTACGACCGGTGCGCTCGCCCGCCAGGCGGTGATGCACAGGATCGAAGTGGTAGTAATCGCCCGGCAGCGCGGTGACGTGCACCAGGCCTTCGACGTAGATATCGGTCAGCTCGACGAACAGACCAAAACCGGTCACTGCGGTGATCACGCCCGGGAACGATTCGCCCACGCGATCCTTCATGAACTCGCACTTGAGCCAGTTCACGACATCGCGCGTCGCTTCGTCGGCACGGCGTTCGCTCATCGAGCATTGCTCGCCGAGCTGCTCCAGCGCTGCTTCGTCGTACGGATAGATGCGCGCCTTCGGAATGGTCATCGCACCGGCACGGCGAACGTGCGAGGTGTCCTGTTTCGAATGGATCACGCTGCGGATCGCGCGGTGCGTGAGCAAATCCGGGTAACGACGGATCGGCGAAGTGAAGTGGGTATAGGCTTCGTAATTCAGGCCGAAGTGGCCCTGGTTGTCAGCGCTGTACACCGCCTGGCTCAGCGAACGCAACATCACGGTCTGGATCAGGTGGAAATCCGGACGATCCTTGATGCTCGCCAGCAAGGCCTGATAGTCCTTCGGCGACGGGCCGTCCTTGCCTTTGTGCAGGGACAGGCCGAGCTCACCGAGGAAGGCACGCAGTTTTTCCAGACGCTCCGGTGGCGGACCGTCGTGGACGCGGTACAGCGCAGGAATTTCGTGCTTCTTGAGGAATTCGGCGGTGGCCACGTTGGCCGCCAGCATGCATTCTTCGATCAGCTTGTGCGCGTCGTTACGGGTGGTCGGACGGATTTCGGCAATCTTGCGCTCGGTACCGAAGATGATTCGGGTTTCCTGCGTTTCGAAATCGATCGCGCCACGGACGTGACGGGCAGCCAGCAGAACCTTGTACAGCGCATAAAGCTGCTTGAGGTGCGGCAGAACATCGTTGTACTCACCGCGAAGCTGACGCGCCTCGGTGATTTTCGGCGTTTCCAGCATCGCGCTGACTTTGTTGTACGTCAGACGAGCGTGGGAATGGATCACCGCTTCATAGAAGCAGTAGTCGGTCATTTCGCCGGACTTGGAGATGGTCATCTCGCAAACCATGGCCAGACGATCGACGTGCGGGTTCAGCGAGCACAGACCGTTGGACAGTTGCTCAGGCAGCATCGGCACTACACGCTCGGGGAAGTACACCGAGTTGCCGCGCACTTGTGCTTCGTTGTCCAGCGCCGAGCCGATCTTCACGTAGCTGGAAACGTCGGCAATCGCCACGTACAACTTCCAGCCGCCGGAGAACAGGCGCAGCTTGCCCGGTTTGGCTTCACAATAAACAGCATCGTCGAAGTCGCGGGCATCTTCACCGTCGATGGTGACGAACGGCAGATGGCGCAGGTCGACGCGCTTCTCTTTGTCTTTTTCTTCGACTTCCGGCTTGAGCTTGGCCGCTTCTTTCAGAACGGCTTCAGGCCAGACATGCGGAATGTCGTAGGTGCGCAGGGCGACATCGATTTCCATGCCCGGCGCCATGTAGTTGCCGACCACTTCGACCACGTCACCTTGCGGCTGGAAGCGCGGCGTTGGCCAGTGGGTGATTTTCACCTCAACGAACTGACCGATCTGCGCGTTGGCGTTACGGCCCGGCGTGACCAGCACTTCTTGCTGGATCTTCGGATTGTCTGCGACGACAAAACCGATGCCGCCTTCTTCGAAGTAGCGACCAACGATGGTTTCGTGAGCACGCGACACCACTTCGACGATCACGCCTTCGCGGCGACCGCGACGGTCAAGACCGGAAACACGCGCCAGTGCACGGTCGCCATCGAACACCAGACGCATCTGCGCCGGGCTCATGAACAGATCGTCGCTGCCATCGTCCGGCACCAGGAAGCCGAAACCGTCACGGTGACCGCTGATGCGACCAAGGATCAAGTCAAGCTTGTCGACCGGCGCGTACGTGCCACGACGGGTATAGATCAGTTGTGCGTCGCGCTCCATGGCGCGCAGGCGACGGCGCAGGGCTTCGATCTGGTCTTCTGTGGTCAGACCAAACTCTTCGACCAGTTGCTCGCGGGCAGCAGGCGAACCCCGATCGGCGAGGTGCGCCAGGATCAGTTCGCGGCTAGGAATAGGGTTTTCATATTTTTCCGCTTCACGAGCGGCCTCGGGATCGAGGGACTGCCAATCGGCCATTAGAGAGTTTTCACCTTGTCTATATGCGGGTTAGTTTGGCATAGGCGCCATGAAACGGGAAATTTCCGACTCTATAAGGCCCTTATCAAGGGCTGTAGCGTCACTTGAAAGCCGTTTTGCACACCGCCGGTAAAAAAAATCATATTTTTTGCTGAGAGGGGTTTACAGTTAAAAAGACGCTCCGTATAGTGCGCGCCATCGACGACGCACAAGCGTTGCCGATACTGCCCAGATGGTGAAATTGGTAGACACGCCAGCTTCAGGTGCTGGTGACCTTACGGTCGTGGAAGTTCGAGTCTTCTTCTGGGCACCAATTTCGAGCTTGAGACTAGATCAGTTTCAAGGCTCACACAAAACCCGCGAAAGCGGGTTTTTTGCATTCTAAGCCCAGGTTTTCTTAAAACTGATTTATTAAAATTAAATCAGGGGTTTACAGATCAAAAGTCGCTCCGTATAGTGCGCCACATCAACAGCGGCAACGCTAGCGATGATTGCCCAGATGGTGAAATTGGTAGACACGCCAGCTTCAGGTGCTGGTGACCTTACGGTCGTGGAAGTTCGAGTCTTCTTCTGGGCACCAATTCAAATTCAAGGTCACGACCTTGGATTTCACAGAAACCCGCGAAAGCGGGTTTTTGCGTTTCTGGCTTCCAGAAATCCAGAATCCCCCCTGCAGGAGCTGCCGAAGGCTGCGATCCTTTGATCCTGTTTTTAAAGCAAGATCAAAAGATCGCAGCCTTCGGCAGCTCCTACAGTTCAACGTAGAGGCCGTACCAGAGCTGGCAGCCTCTCGCAAGGCGCACTTGAGAAACAATATCGTTTATCATTGTTGCAAGTTTTTGCAATGCGACAGTGAGGAACCCTGCGAATGACGTTTCGAAATACCCTGCGCCGAGGCCTGACCTTCACCCTCCTCGGCCTGGCGCTCGCCACTCCCCTCACCCAGGCTGCCGATGCGGTTTCCCTGACTCTCTATAACGGCCAGCATAAAGAAGTCGGCGACGCGATCGCCAAAGCCTTCGAAGCCAAGACCGGCATTCACGTCAACGTGCGCAAAGGCAGCAGCAATCAACTCGCCAGCCAGATCATCGAAGAAGGCGACCGCTCCCCCGCCGACGTGATCTACACCGAAGAATCGCCACCGCTGAACAATCTCGGCGAACTGGGCCTGCTGGCCAAGACCGATGACGCCACGCTGGCCGTGCTTCCGGAAAAATACGTGGCTGGCAACGGCACCTGGATCGGCGTGACGGCGCGCGTTCGTGTGGTCGCCTACAACCCGAAACTGGTCGACGAAAAAGACCTGCCGAAATCGGTAATGGAATTCTCCGACCCACAGTGGCAAGGCAAAGTCGGTTTCGTACCGACCAGCGGCGCCTTTCAGGAACAAGCCGTCGCCATCATCAAAATGCACGGTCGCGATGCCGCCGAGGAATGGCTGACCGGCCTGCGCGCGTTCGGCAAGACCTACAGCAACAACATGGTCGCCCTCAAAGCTGTGGAAAACGGCGAAGTCGCTACCGTACTGGTGAACAACTACTACTGGTTCGCACTGCAACGCGAGAAAGGCAAACTGGATTCGAAACTGCATTACTTCACCGGTGGCGACGCCGGCGGCTTGATCACCGTGTCCAGTGCTGCCGTACTGAAATCCAGCAAACATCCAAAAGAAGCCCAGCAATTCCTTGCCTATATGGCCAGCGAAGAAGGCCAGCGCGTGATCACCCAAACCACCGCCGAATACCCGCTGCACAAAGGCATGGAATCGGATCGCGGGCTCAAGCCGTTCAGCGAACTGGAAGCGCCGAACGTAACCCCGGCCGATCTGGGCAATGCCGAAGAAGCCTTGGAACTGGAACGTGAAGTTGGCTTGAACTGATGGCCGCATCGTTATCCGCCCCCGCCGCGCGCGGGGGTTACGTGCCAAAACGCAAGCGGCCTTCAATCTGGCTGGTATTGCCAGTTTTGTTGCTGGTGATACTGAGTCTGTTGCCGCTCGCCTATGTCGGGCTCAAAGCCTGGCAGGCCGGTTGGGCCGAAGCGCTGCACTTGTTGTGGCGCCCATATGTGTTCGGCCTGCTGTGCAACACCTTGGCGTTAATGGTTGGCGTAACCCTTACGTGCGGCGTGATCGGTCTGTCGCTGGCCTGGCTGCTGGAGCGCAGCAATCTGCCGGGACGACGCCTGTGGGGTGTGATTCTGTGCCTGCCGTTCGCGGTGCCGGCGTTTGTCAGCAGCTTCACCTGGGTTTCGTTGAGCGCGCAGTTCGAAGGCCTTGGCGGGGCGATTCTGGTCATGAGCCTGTCGAAGTATCCACTGATCTTCCTGCCCGTGGCGGCAACCCTGCGCAATCTTGATCCATCCCTTGAAGAATCGGCCCGCACCCTTGGGCAGAATCGCTGGGGCGTGTTTTTCCGTGTCACTCTACCGCTGCTCTGGCCTTCACTGCTGGCGGGTTCGTTGCTGATCGCCCTGCACATGCTGGTGGAATTCGGCGCGTTGTCGATCATCGGCCTGCAAACCTTCACCACAGCGATCTATCAGCAATTCGAACTGGAATTCAGCAACGCCAACGCGGCGATGCTGTCGGCCGTATTGCTGGCGCTGTGCCTGGTGTTGCTGTGGCTGGAGTTGCGCGTACGCGGCAAAGGCCGGCATGTGCGCACCGGGCAAGGCGCGGCGCGTCAGGCTGAGCAGGTTCGGCTAGGACCATGGGCAGCAGTCGGTCAGTTGTATTGCCTGATGCTGGCGATTGTCGGCAGCGGAATTCCGCTGGGGATGTTGGCGTATTGGCTGGCGGTGGGTTCGTCGGCGGCTTTTCCGGTGGCCGCGATTACTGAAGCCCTGCTCTCGTCTTTGGCGCTTTCTCTTGGCGGGGCGGCATTGTGCCTGGTGCTGGCAGTGCCAGTCGGATTGCTGGTAGTGCGCTACAAAGGCCAACTGGCGATCTGGGCCGAACGCTTGCCGTATCTGCTGCATGCACTGCCAGGATTGGTGATTGCGTTGACGCTGGTGTATTTCGCTCTGCATTACGTGCCGGCGCTGTACCAGACGCCGGGGCTGCTGCTGATCGCTTATGCGCTGCTGTTTCTGCCACTGGCGCAGGCGCCGATCCGCACGGCCCTGAACAAGGCTGCGCCACAGCTGGAAGAAGCTGCGCGGACGCTGGGCGCTTCGTCGTTCACCGCGTTTTGCCGGGTGACGTTGCCGATTATCTTCCCGGCATTGGGCGCGGCGTTTGCGCTGGTGTTTCTGGATGCGATGAAGGAATTGACGGCGACGCTGCTGTTGAGTCCGACCGGGCTCAATACGCTGGCGACCGAAGTGTGGGCGCATACCGCGAATGTCGAATTTGCGGCGGCGGCGCCTTATGCGGCGTTGTTGATTTTGGTATCGGGGTTGCCGGTTTATTTACTGACGACTCGAATGTATCTGAGTCGCTGATACCGCTATCGCGAGCAGGCTCACTCCCACATGTTGACCGAGTTCCATCAGAGGAACGCGATCTAATGTGGGAGCGAGCCTGCTCGCGAAGAGGCCCGCCCAGACGACCTCAAGCCCTGAACTGCCCCAGACTCGCCTTCAACTGCGCAGCCAAGCCATCCAGCACCTTGCCACTCGCCGTGGTCTCCACCACCGCCTGCGCTGCTTTCTCGGCCTGCGCATGAATCGTCTCGACGCGCCCACGCACCGCCTGCGCACCTTGCGCCTGATGCGCCGCTGCCTGGGTTGCCAGACCAATCGCCGCGTGCACCTGCTCGACAGACGTTTGTACCGACTGCTGCAACCGCGCGCTGTCACGCAACACCAGCAAACCTTCGCTGGCTTGACGCCCGGCCTGGCCGATTGCCTCGACCGCCTCACGTGCGCCCTGTTGCAACGCGACGATATGCGCCTGAATGTCGCCGGTAGAACTTTGTGTCTTGCTGGCCAGCGCCCGAACTTCGTCCGCTACCACCGCAAAACCACGCCCGGTCTCGCCAGCGCGCGCAGCTTCAATGGCAGCGTTTAGCGCCAGCAGGTTGGTCTGCTCGGCGATCCCGTGAATTACCGTCAGCACCACTTCAATCTGCTCGCTCTGCTGCGCCAGTCGCTCGATCACTTTTGCACCGGTATCGACTTGTCCGGCCAGCGCCTCGATCAGGCTGCCGACCTTGGCGGAGGTGCGGGTGTTTTCATCAGTGGCCTGGCGAATATCCACAACCTGCTTCAACGCCGCTTGCATCGCATGGCTTTCCGATTGCGCTTCATCCGCCATTTGCGAAAGTGCGCGCAAACTCTCCGCCACTTCATCACGCTGCATGCCCGCCGCCGCATCTGCACCGGCATTGCGCAGGGTCATCGCACCAATCTCGACGCCGGTACGCTGCGCCACATCACCCGCCTCACGCACGATCGGTTGCAACTTATCCACAAAGCGATTGACCGCCGAGGCCATGTCGCCAATTTCATCGTTGCTGTTGATCTGCACACGCTTGGTCAGGTCGCCCTCACCCGCCGCCAGATCATCCATCGCGGCGTTAAGCATCTTCAGGCGATTGACGACGCGATGGCCGAGCACGACTGCCAGCAACAGCAACACGCCGCAACCGACCAACGCCAGGCCCATGCCGATCCGCCAGCGCAGGGTCGCAGCCGCCTCTTGAACAGTATTGGCGGTATTGGCTTTCATCTCGACGGCCGTTGACTGCGCCGATTGCAGGCGCGCCTGCATGGCTTTGGCACTGTCGGCAGCGGCGCCTTTGAGGCTATCGCCGACCAGTTGATCACTGCTCGCGATCAGCGCGGAGAAGCGCTTGTCCAGTGCCGCCAGATCGGTTTCCACCGACGCAGTGGAAACGCCCATCAGCACCTTGCCGATTTCCACGCCATTGGGATTGATCGAGGCCTCGAGGTAATAAACCGACGGATCGTTTTTCGCCGCATCCAGCACTTTATCCAGTGCACGCTCGCCCTGGCCTTTTTCCAGCAAAGCCTTGTTGATCGGATTTTCGCGATTGAGATAACGGGTCAAATGCTGGCCGCTAGCGTCGTCGTAGACCACGAACAGCACGTTGGGATTGCGCTGGGCGCGACGGGCGAACTCGGACAGGGTCGGAACGTCGCTGTCCCACATGGCACGCGGCGCAACGGAGGCGAGCAATTGCGCCATGTCATTGGCCGAATCCTTTAGATCCTTTTCCAACGTCGCACGCAACTGCGCCTGCTCGTCTTTCAGTCGCAAAGACAGACCGGCAGTCAGCCGCTGGCGGGTGCTGGCAGACAAGGCATCGAGGCTCGACGTGACTTCACGCCCGGCCTGCTCCAGCTCAGCGGAGAGTTTCTGGCTGTCGGCGCCCAAACGCACCGCCAAATCAGCTTCCAGCGCGGTGACGGTGCTCCGCGTCAGGGCAACCGCCACCAACACCTGCACCAAAAGGGCGATACCAAGGGTAACGAACACGGGCCGCAACAAACGGCTTTGTAACAGTGAGAGAACGGCCGACACTGTGAATCCCTCTACTTCTGACGCCATTAATTTGATGGCACTCTTGTAGACAGATTCACAGCAAAGGTCATGCCGTCCAACAGGCATAAACGACAAAGGCCCCGATGAAGGGGCCTTTGTGTTTTTACATCAACGACTTATCAAGCAAACGGATGACGCAGAACGATGGTTTCGTTGCGGTCCGGGCCCGTCGAAATAATGTCGATCGGCGCGCCGATCAGCTCTTCAACGCGTTTGATGTAGGCACGAGCGTTAGCTGGCAGTTCTTCCAGGGTCTTGGCGCCCACGGTCGATTCGGTCCAGCCCGGCACTTCTTCGTACACAGGCTGCAGGCCTACGTAGCTGTCAGCGTCGGTCGGCGCAACAGCATTGCCTTCGGCATCTTTGTAGCCAACGCAGATGTTGATGGTTTCCAGACCGTCGAGCACGTCCAGCTTGGTCAGGCAGATGCCCGAGATGCTGTTCACATCGATCGCGCGACGCAGGATAACCGCATCGAACCAGCCGCAACGACGGGCACGGCCGGTGGTCGCACCGAACTCGTGACCTTGTTTGGCCAGATGCGCGCCGACGTCGTCGAACAGCTCAGTCGGGAATGGACCCGAACCGACGCGAGTGGTGTAAGCCTTGGTGATGCCCAGAATGTAATCCAGGAACATCGGGCCAACGCCGGAACCGGTCGCCACGCCACCAGCGGTGGTGTTGGAGCTGGTCACGTACGGGTAGGTACCGTGGTCGATGTCGAGCAACGAACCCTGAGCACCTTCGAACATGATGTCTTTGCCGGCGCGACGCAGGTCGTGCAGCTCGGCGGTGACGTCGAGCATCAGCGGCTTCAGCAGCTCTGCGTATTCCTTGCACTCGGCCAGGGTCTTTTCGAACTCGATGGCCGGCTCTTTGTAGTAACCGACCAGCATGAAGTTGTGGTAATCCACCAGTTCACGCAGCTTGTCTTCGAAGCGCGGCATGTTCAGCAGGTCGCCAACACGCAGGCCACGACGAGCGACCTTGTCTTCGTACGCCGGGCCGATGCCGCGACCGGTGGTACCGATCTTCAACTCGCCACGGGCCTTTTCACGGGCCTGGTCCAGCGCCACGTGGAAAGACAGGATCAGCGGGCAGGACGGGCTGATACGCAGGCGCTCGCGCACCGGTACGCCTTTCTCTTCCAGCTTGGTGATCTCGCGCAGCAGGGCGTCAGGTGCAACCACCACGCCGTTGCCGATCAGGCACTGCACGCCTTCGCGCAGCACACCCGACGGAATCAGGTGCAGGACGGTTTTTTCGCCGTCGATCACCAGTGTGTGGCCAGCGTTGTGGCCACCTTGGTAGCGCACTACGGCTGCAGCATGTTCGGTCAGCAGATCAACGATCTTGCCTTTGCCCTCATCACCCCATTGGGTGCCCAGGACTACGACATTCTTACCCATAACACTTGTCCTCATTCGCGCAAACTTGGTGCCGGCGATGGCCGGCAGGAAAACTCAAGAAGCCAGTGGCGATACTTGCCAAAGCCCGTTCTGCTGAATCAATTGCCGGTCGCAGTCCGCATCACGGGCGGCGGCCAAAGGTTGTCCAGGCAACGCCTGAACGACACGCTGACCCTCACTGCGCAACTGGCAAACCTGCTGCCAGAGTGCCGCATCCGTACTGTCAGGCATCCAGATACCGCCAGACGGTAGCTCGATCTCAGCACGCCCCAGGGTCACCAGGGTTTTCAAATCGGTGGAGAAGCCTGTCGCTGGACGGGCGCGGCCAAAATCTGCGCCGATGTCATCGTAACGACCGCCCTGAGCGATGGACTGGCCAACGCCCGGTACGAACACCGCGAACACCACACCAGTGTGGTAGTGGTAGCCCCGCAGCTCGCCCAGATCGAAGTACAACGGCAGCTCCGGGAAGCGCGCCGACAGACGCTCAGCGATCGCCAGCAAATCTTCCAGTGCTGCCAGAACCGGCGCCGGCGCATTGGCCAGACGCTCACGGGCAGCGCTTAACACTTCACGGCCGCCGCACAGATCAACCAGCGCACGCAGCATGCCGGACAGGTCGGCCGGCAGGCCTTCGGTCAAGGTAATGACCTCGTCGATGGCTTTGCGTTGCAGCGCGTCGAACAACTGCTGCTCGACTTCACCGGACAGACCGGCGGCACGCGCCAGGCCACGGTAGATGCCGACATGACCAAGATCCATGTGCACATCCGGCACGTCGGCCAGTTGCAGCATGGCCAGCATCAGGCTGATCACTTCAACGTCGCTGCTTGGGCTGGCGTCGCCGTACAACTCGGCGCCCAACTGGATCGGGCTGCGCGAGGACGACAATGCCCGCGGCTGCGCATGCAGCACGCTACCGGCGTAGCACAGACGGCTCGGGCCTTCGCGACGCAGGGTGTGCGCATCGATGCGCGCCACTTGCGGCGTGATGTCGGCACGGAAACCCATCTGCCGGCCCGACTGCGGGTCGATGACCTTGAAGGTACGCAGATCCAGGTCCTGGCCTGCGCCGGTCAGCAGGGATTCCAGGTACTCGATATGGGGAGTCACGACAAACTCGTAACCCCAGCTCTGGAACAGATCCAACACCTGACGACGCGCGACTTCAATGCGCGCCGCTTCCGGTGGCAGTACTTCTTCGATGCCATCTGGCAGCAGCCAGCGGTCTACCGTTGCCATTACGCCATTCCCCTTTGATCCGGGCGGCCAGCCTGCGGGCGAGCCTTGAGTGAAGCAGAAAATGACCGGTCCGTTCAAAACGCACGCGCATGAACGACGCGGCGAAAGGCCTGTTACCGGCTTCGCCCATCACTTTCCTCGAAATACTCTCGGGCCATTCAACCCGATGCCTGCAACAAAAAACAGCAATCAAACGTGCAGACGCAAAAAAGCCGGGAATTTCCCGGCTGCCGCATCATACACACGTTTTCCCAAAGGATCACCCCGCCCGAGGTATTAGCCGCCGGGCGGAATGATTCAGGTCAACGGCGCATCAAGGCTTGGCCTTTTCCAGGTAGTGGAAAAAGTCGCTGCTTGGGTCGAGGACCAATACGTCGGATTTGTTCGCGAAGCTTTCACGGTAGGCGCGCAGGCTACGGTAGAAACTGTAGAACTCCTGATCCTGGCCGTAGGCCTTGGAGTAGATCGCAGCGGCCTGGGCATCACCGTCACCGCGAACCTCTTCGGATTCACGATAGGCTTCAGCCAGCAGCACGCGGCGTTGACGATCGGCGTCAGCACGGATGCCTTCAGCCAGTTCGTTACCCTTGGCGCGGTGCTCGCGAGCTTCACGCTCACGCTCGGTGCTCATACGTTCGAACACGCTGCGGTTCACTTCTTTAGGCAGATCGATGGTCTTGACCCGGACATCGACCACTTCGATACCCAGCTCTTTTTCCGCCATTTTGTTCAGCGATGCGGTGATGTCAGCCATCAGTGCATCACGCTCACCCGACACCACTTCGTGCAGGGTGCGCTTACCGAACTGGTCACGCAGACCGGACTCCAGACGACGGGACAGACGCTCGTCGGCGATTTGCTTCAGACCGGAAGTCGCGGTGTAGAAGCGCTCGGCATCTTTCACGCGCCACTTGGCATAAGCGTCGACCATCACGGCTTTCTTTTCCAGGGTCAGGAAACGCTGTGTCGGTGCATCCAGCGTCATCAGACGTGCGTCGAATTTACGCACCTGGTTAACGTAAGGCACTTTCACATGCAGGCCTGGCTGAACATCCGCCTGAACCACACGACCGAATTGCAGCAGCACCGCACGCTCGGTCTGAGCGACGATGTAGAAGCAGTTCCAGCCCACCAGCACGACAACGACGCCAACAATAAGGGCGATCAGCGATTTATTGCTCATCAGCGGGTCTCCCTTGTGCGCGATTGCGGCAGGTCAGTGACATGCGGCGTGACGTCCGTGTTGTTACTGGCGGCAGCCGAACCGGTGACCGGTGCATTGCTGCCCGAACTGTTCTGAATCATTTTGTCCAACGGCAGGTAAAGCAGGTTGCTCTGGCCGTTCTTGTTGCCGGTCACGAGTACCTTGCTGGTGTTGCTGAAGACTTCCTGCATGGTGTCCAGGTACAGACGCTGGCGGGTCACCTCAGGTGCCTTGCGATACTCGGCGACCAGTTTGGTAAAGCGGTCGGCTTCACCCTTGGCGCGCGAGACCGTCTCGTCACGGTAACCGTTGGCATCCTCAAGGATACGCTGGGCCTGACCACGGGCTTCCGGCACGACGCCGTTGGCGTAGGTTTCAGCCTGGTTGCGCGAACGCTGCTCGTCTTCACGGGCGCGGATCACGTCATCGAAGGCTTCCTGCACTTCACGCGGTGCCGCTGCGCTCTGTACGTTGACCTGAGTGACGGTGATACCGGTGCGATAGGTATCGAGGAAGCGTTGCAGACGCTCCTTGATTTCGCTGGCCATCAATTCACGACCTTCGGTCAGCACCTGGTCCATGGCGGTGGAACCCACCACGTGGCGCAGGGCACTGTCGGTCGCATGCTGCAGGCTGATTTCCGGCTGATCGACGTTCAGCACGAAGTCCTGCAGGTTGCTGATCTTGTACTGCACGGTCAGCGGCACTTCGACGATGTTCTCGTCTTCGGTCAGCATCTGGCCCTGCTTGGTGTAGGCACGCTCACGCGTGACGTTTTCCATGTACTTTTTATCGATCGGCGGGAAATAGATGTTCAGGCCCGGGCCGACAGTCTCGTAGTACTTGCCGAAGCGCAGCACCACGGCTTGCTCCTGCTCGTCGACCACGTAGACCGCGCTGTACAGCCAGACAGCCGCCAGCACAACGAGGCCGATGCCGAGCAGACCGCCGAAGCCGCCACTGCTCTTGCCCGAACCACCGCCGTCATCACCACGTTTCTTACCACCACCGAACAACCCGTTCAGGCTTTCCTGCAGCTTTCGGAAGGCCTCGTCGAGATCCGGTGGCCCCTTGCGGTCGCCATTATTGCGGCGTTTGCCACCCCAAGGATCCTGATTATTCGAGTTGCCACCCGGCTCATTCCAAGCCATAGCGCTCTCCATCTGATAAAGCAAAGACGCACCCACGGCGCGCCGACCAATGCTACAGAATGCCTGCCGTTGCGGCACAACCGCTTTGTCAGGCTTTTATTGCAAAGTGTGTTGCTCGATGAATTCCATCGGCTGCAATCCTTCGCGGCTTACCAGTCGATTCAACTCGACACGGGGCAAACGAACGGCCAGCAAACTGATGCCTTCTTCGTCGTGCTCTTCTTTCTGCACCGCACCGAGTTCGAAAAACTGCGCACGCAGTCGGGCGAATCGTTGCGGCAAGCGCAAGGTACCGATAAACAAATCACTGCCAAGTAATTCGGCGATGGCTTGTTCAAGCAATTCCAGACCACTGCCATCACGCGCCGACAGCCAGACTCGCTGGGGCTTGCCGTTTTCATCGCGCTGGATTTGTGGCTCAACGCCTTCAAGCAAATCGAGTTTGTTATAGACCTCGAGGATCGGCAAGTCCTGGGCACCAATCTCGCCCAGCACCACCATCACCTGCTCGATCTGCAACATGCGATCCGGTTCGGCCGCATCGATCACGTGCAACAGCAGATCGGAATTGCTCGACTCTTCGAGGGTAGACCGAAATGCCTCGACCAGCTTGTGCGGCAAGTGACGAATGAAGCCCACCGTGTCCGCCAGAACAATCGGCCCCAGGTCGTCCAGTTCCAGACGACGCAGGGTCGGGTCCAGCGTGGCGAACAATTGGTCGGCCGCGTAGACGTCGGATTTCGTCACGTTGTTGAAGAGTGTGGACTTGCCGGCGTTGGTGTAGCCCACCAGAGACACGGTAGGAATGTCCGCACGGGAGCGACCGCGTCGCGATTGCTCGCGCTGGCTGCGCACCTTCTCCAGCCGGCCCTTGATCTGGCGCAGGCGGACCCGCAGCAAACGGCGGTCGGTTTCCAGCTGGGTTTCACCCGGACCGCGCATGCCGATACCGCCACCCTGACGTTCAAGGTGAGTCCATCCGCGAACCAGCCGCGTGCTCATGTGGTCAAGCTGGGCCAGTTCGACCTGGAGCTTGCCTTCATGGGTACGGGCGCGTTGGGCGAAAATATCGAGAATCAGGCCGGTACGGTCGATCACGCGACACTCGAAAACACGTTCGAGGTTACGTTCCTGACTCGGCGTGAGGATGTGATTGAAAATCACCAGATCAGCTTCTTCAGCCTTGACCAGGTCGCGCAGTTCCTCGACCTTGCCGCTGCCGATCAGGTATTTGGCGGTTGGCCGATGACGCGGCACGTTAAAAAACGCAACGGTCTCGGCGCCGGCCGAATTAGCCAATTCCTGAAACTCCTGCGGATCTTCGCGCGCCTCAGGGTCCTGTCCATCCAAGTGAACGAGGATGACTCGTTCACCACCACCGTGGCGCTCAAAGAACAAAGGAGACTCCTATCAGGCGTTACCTGGCTCAGCGTCACCTGCTTCGGATTCGGTTGCGCTAGGCAGACGAATTGGACGAACCGGCACTACTGTCGAGATAGCGTGCTTGTAAACCATTTGGCTCACGGTGTTTTTCAGCAGGATCACGAACTGGTCGAACGACTCGATCGTGCCTTGCAGTTTGATACCGTTGACCAGATAGATGGAAACCCCAACTTTCTCTTTACGTAAAGTATTCAAGTAAGGGTCTTGTAGCGAATGCCCTTTTGACATGTGCCGCACTCCTTTAAGGATTCAATAATAAAAAATAGGTAATTCAGATGGCTTTGGCCGTCACACCCCCAAGGATAGACGGCAATTGCAAGGACTCAGCTCAATATGGAGATGGTCCCAAGGTATTTCAAGGCGCGTGGCAGATTGTCGCAATCAAGACTGTCCAGCCAGTGTATATCTTCCCAGCTGCGCAGCCAGGTGAACTGGCGTTTGGCCAATTGGCGCGTGGCGATGATGCCGCGCTCCTGCATTTCGGCCAACGTCAGCTTGCCATCCAGGTAGTCCCAGACTTGGCGGTAGCCTACCGCACGTATAGACGGCAACCCCGAATGCAGGTCACTTCTTTTACGCAGGGCTACGACCTCGTCGATGAACCCCTGTTCCAACATAATTGTGAATCTTTGTTTAATGCGCTCGTGCAGTACCTGACGATTCGCCGGGGCAATGGCCAAGTTCGCGACAGTATAGGGCAATTGTTGCAGTCCCGAAGCGGCTGCTTCAGCACTTTGCGCAGATTGTTGCTGACGCAGCTCGGTCATGCTCTGACCACTGACCCGATAAACTTCCAGTGCGCGACTCAGGCGCTGTGGATCGTTCGGGTGAATCCGCGCCGCCGATACCGGATCGATGATCGTTAATTGGTCGTGCAGGGCTTGCCAGCCAAGGCGTGCAGCCTCTTCTTCGATCTGCGCACGGACCTCGGGATCGGCGGCCGGCATGTCTGCCAGGCCTTCGACCAAAGCCTTGTAATAGAGCATCGTGCCGCCGACCAGCAGCGGAATTTTTCCGCGCGCGGTAATCTCGGCCATGGCTTGCAGGGCATCACGACGGAAATCCGCAGCGGAATAGGCTTCGGCCGGATCGAGAATATCGATCAAACGGTGCGGATATTCGGCCAGCAGTTCTTTCGAAGGCTTGGCGGTGCCAATGTCCATGCCGCGGTAGACCAACGCCGAATCAACGCTGATCAGCTCGCACGGCAGCACCTTGGTCAGCTCGATGGCCAGATCGGTTTTGCCCGCAGCGGTCGGGCCCATCAGAAAAATCGCTGGAGGGAGTTGGCTCATCAACGACCGCGCAAGAACAGTTTGTCCAGATCGTCCAGGCCCAGTTGGGTCCAGGTCGGTCGGCCATGGTTGCATTGACCGCTGCGTTCGGTGTTTTCCATGTCACGCAGCAGGCCGTTCATTTCCGGCAGGGCCAGGCGCCGATTGGCGCGAATCGCGCCGTGGCAGGCCATGGTGCCGAGCAATTCGTTGAGGTGTGCCTGAATCCGGTCGCTGGTGCCGTACTCCATCAAATCCGACAGCACGTCGCCGACCAGACGGTTGGCTTCAGCCTGCTTCAACAACGCCGGAATCTGGCGGATCGCCAAGGTTTCCGGGCCCAGACGCTGCAATTCAAAGCCCAAACGCTGAAACCATGCCGCGTGCTCTTCAGCACAATCGGCCTCGCGCTGGCTCACGGCCAGGGATTCCGGCACCAGCAGCGGCTGGCCGCTGAGGCCTTCGCTGGCCATGGCGATTTTCAGACGCTCATACATGATCCGTTCGTGGGCGGCGTGCATATCCACCAACACCAGACCTTGGGCGTTCTCGGACAGAATATAAATGCCTTTGAGCTGCGCCAGCGCGTAACCGAGCGGCGGAATGTCTTCCTGACCGGCCGGCAATGCGTTGGCATTGGCTTCCGGCAGCGGTGCGAAAAACTCTCGATAAGCAGCTTGCGCCTCGGCAGCCGGCGGCACTGCCGATTGCGGACGTGGCGTGTATTGATACTGATAAGCCCCGCCAGCACTGGCACCGGACGAAGTATTGAACGCCGGTTGCGCCTGCGGTTGCTCCAGCAAGGCATTGGCCGCCAGACGCATTTCACCCTGTGGGCCGAACTCACCGGCATCGAGGCCCGTTGGCCGCACGACGGCTGTGGTCACGGAACCGGCAAGCTGATCTTCCGGACGCACATCGCCCAACGCTCGGTGCAAGGTGCCATAAAGGAAGTCATGCACCATGCGCCCGTCACGGAAGCGCACTTCGTGTTTGGTTGGGTGCACGTTGACGTCGACCGCCGCCGGATCGACTTCGAAAAACAGTGCAAAGGTCGGGTGACGGCCGTTGAACAGCACGTCGCGATAGGCCTGACGCACAGCGTGGGCGACCAGTTTGTCGCGCACCGCGCGGCCGTTCACAAAGAAATACTGCAAATCTGCCTGACTGCGGTTGAACGTCGGCAATCCAACCCAGCCCCACAAATGCAAGCCATTGCGCTCGATCTCGATCGGCAGCGCCTGCTCAAGGAAACCCGAGCCGCAGATCGCTGCCACACGCCGGGCGCGGGCCGCATCATCGTGGGCTTCGTGCAGGCTGAGGATGGTCTTGCCGTTGTGGCGCAGATGAAACGCGACGTCGAAACGCGCCAGCGCCAGACGTTTGATCACTTCTTGCAGGTGATCGAATTCGGTTTTTTCGGTCTTGAGGAATTTGCGTCGCGCCGGGGTATTGAAGAACAGGTCGCGAACTTCCACCGAAGTGCCGACCGGATGCGCCGCTGGTTGCACCCGGGGTGCCATGTCGCGGCCTTCGGTTTCCACCTGCCAGGCCTGATCGGCGTCGCGGGTGCGCGAGGTCAGGGTCAAGCGTGCCACGGAACTGATCGACGCCAGTGCTTCACCACGGAAACCGAGGCTCATCACCTGTTCAAGGTCTTCGAGGTTGCGGATCTTGCTGGTGGCGTGACGAGCCAGGGCCAGTGGCAGGTCATCGCCAGAGATACCGCTACCATCGTCGCGCACACGCAGCAGCTTGACCCCGCCCTGCTCGACGTCGACATCAATGCGTTTGGCGCCGGAGTCGAGGCTGTTTTCCAGCAGTTCCTTGATCACCGAAGCCGGACGCTCAACCACCTCACCGGCGGCGATCTGGTTCGCCAGCCGTGGGCTGAGCAGTTCGATGCGGGCAGCAGCGTTCAACACTTCGTTCATTCTTTGGACGCCAGTTCGGTGCCTGGAATGGTCAAGTGCTGACCGACTTTCAGCTCATCACTTTTCAGGTTGTTGGCGGCGCGGAGCGTGGCCGGCGATACCTGATAGCGCACGCCGATCATCGCCAGGGTTTCACCTGGGCCAACGCGGTGATCGCGCGGGCCTTGGGCGATCTTGCCGGAATCACGCAACCAGGCGATGTAGGTGCCCGGTGGCGGGTTCTGCTGGAAGAACTGACGCACGCCGCTGCTGATCGAACGCGCCAGCGCTTGCTGGTGGCTCGACGCCGAGAGTTTGTTCGCTTCGTTGGCGTTGGAGATAAATCCGGTTTCGACCAGGATCGACGGAATATCTGGCGACTTCAACACCATGAACCCGGCCTGCTCCACCCGCTGTTTGTGCAGCGGCGTGACGCGACCGATATTGGTCAGGACTTTCTGGCCGACGTTTAGGCTGGAGGTCAGCGAGGCCGTCATCGACAGGTCGAGCAATACGCCGGCGAGCATGCGGTCCTTATCATCGAGGCTGACGTTACCGGCCCCCCCGATCAAGTCAGAACGGTTTTCGCTGTCGGCCAGCCAACGCGCGGTCTCCGACGTTGCACCACGATCAGACAGGGCAAACACCGACGCACCAAACGCTGCGGCAGATGGCGCGGCGTCGGCGTGGATCGAGACAAACAGGTCGGCGCCTTTCTTGCGGGCGATTTCGGTACGGCCGCGCAACGGGATGAAGTAGTCGCCGGTACGGGTCAGCTCGGCGCGGAAGCCTTTCATGCCGTTGACCTGACGCTGCAGTTCGCGGGCGATCTGCAATACCACGTCTTTCTCACGCTGACCGCGCGAACCGGACGCACCCGGGTCTTCGCCACCGTGGCCGGCGTCGATCACCACAATAATGTCGCGCTTGCCGGCCGGGGCTGGCGGCAACTTGATTGCAGGCTCGGTCGGGGTTACCGGCACCGCTGGCACGGTCGCCACCTGCGGCGTTGGCGCCGGCGGCGGTGCGGCGTCGGCCGGGTTGTCGAACAGGTCGACCACCAGACGGTTGCCGTACTGCGCGTTCGGCGCCAGCGAGAAGCTTTTCGGGGTGACGGCTTTCTTCAGGTCGATGACCACGCGCAGGTCGGTCGGCGTGCGCTGGGCCGAGCGCATCGCGGTGATCGGCGTGTTTGCGGTCTGCACATTCAACGGAGCACCGAGGGTGGCACCGTTGATGTCGATCACCAGCCGGTCCGGTGAGGTCAAGGTGAAGACGCTGTGCTGCACCGGGCCACTCAGGTCGAAGACCAGTCGCGTGTTGTCCGGCGCCCGCCACAGGCGCACGCTGTTGACCTTTGAATCGGCCACAGCGTTGACGGTTACTGCCATCAACAACAGTCCAGCGGCAGCCACCAACGCGCGAAAGCGCATACCTAACCCCATCATTTAATTGGATTCCAATGCCAAAGCGGCACACCAGGCCTCGCCACGCGAACCCTGGGATAAAATTTTCAGCGAACGCCCGCTGTCTTGCGGGCTAATGGTAATGGTCAGGTCAGGCTTTGGCAAAAAGCCTGCACCTTTATCGGGCCATTCGATCAGGCACATCGCATCGTCTTCGAAGTAGTCGCGGATGCCGAGAAACTCCAGTTCTTCCGGATCGACCAGGCGATACAGGTCAAAGTGGAAGGCGCGGATGTCACCGATTTCGTAAGGTTCGACCAAAGTGAAGGTCGGACTTTTTACCGCGCCGACATGGCCCAGCCCGCGAATGATGCCTCGCGACAGGGTGGTTTTGCCCATGCCCAGATTGCCTTCGAGAAAAATCAGGCCATGGCCTTGAGTCACGCGGGCGATCCGTGCGCCAAAGTCGCTCATGGCCTGTTCATCGGCCAGGTACAGGGTTACTTCAGACACGGTGCTTGCTCCTCCAACAACTGACGAATGGCTGGAATCAGATCACTGGCCGCCAGCCCACGGCCGAATTTTCCTTGTTGCCTACCGGCATTGGCGTGCAGCCAGACGGCCAGACACGCGGCCTCGAAACCGTCCAGGCCTTGCGCAAGCAGCGCACCGGTCAAGCCCGCCAGCACGTCGCCGAGTCCAGCGGTGGCCATGGCCGGGTGGCCTTGGTGACACAACGCCAGACGGCCATCGGGATGCGCGATCAGACTGCCCGCGCCCTTCAACACGACCACAGCTGTATATTTTTTGCTCAATGCCAGCGCCGCCGCCGGACGATCCGCCTGCACTTCGGCCGTACTGATGCCCAGCAATCGCGCCGCCTCTCCCGGATGCGGGGTGATCACGCAATCCTTGGGCAGCTCAACGAAACCGCTTGCCAGCAGATTCAGCGCATCGGCGTCCCACACTTGCGGCAATGCCGCGTTGGCCGCCGCCGACAACAGTGCGCGCCCCCAACTGGCCTGCCCCAATCCCGGACCGACCACCAGCACAGAAACTTTCTCCAGCAAACCCATCAACTGATTGGCCGATGAGGTGCCAAGCGCCATGGCTTCTGGCACACGAGTCAGTGCTGCCGCGACATGCTCTGGGCGAGTCGCCAGCGAAACCATACCCGCGCCGCTGCGCAAGGCCGTTTCGGTGCTGAGCAGAATCGCCCCGCCAAAGCCGTGATCGCCACCGATCAGCAGCACATGACCAAAGCGGCCCTTGTGCGAAGTCGGTGCACGCGCCGCCAACCCCGGAAGATTAGCCGTGTTGAGCCGTTGGCCGATGATCGGAATGTCACGATAGATGTCGGCGCTGGCCTGTAAATCGTTAAACACCAATTGGCCGACATGATCCGCCGCGTCGCCGGTGAACAGGCCGATTTTCAGCCCGATAAAGGTCACCGTAAGATCAGCCTGCACAGCGGCGCCCAGAACATGCCCGGAGTCGGCGCTTAGACCTGAAGGGATATCGACGGCAGTCACCGACAAACCACTGGCGTTAATTGCCTTGATCGCCGAGACATAAGGCTCGCGCACATCCCCGCTCAGCCCCGTGCCGAGCAAGGCATCGAGAATGATCCCGCGCATTTCGCTTTCAGCCTGCCAGCCCTGCACCGCAACACCTTCAGCCAACGCCTCGGCACGGGCCTGCGCGGCATCGCCCTGTAAACGCTGCGGATCGCCGACCGCCAACACGCGCACCGACCACCCGGCTCGCTGCGCCATGGCCGCGACCAGATAACCGTCACCGGCATTGTTGCCGTGCCCGGCCAGCACCGTCAGTTCAGTTGCCGACGGCCATTGCCGCACCAACGCACGCCAGGTCGCATGCGCCGCGCGCTGCATCAATTCGAAGCCCGGCGTACCCGCGGCAATCAGCCGTGCATCGAGTTCGCGCACCTGCGCGGCGCCATACAGCGCGTCGGGTAATTCATCTTTCGTGTGCGGCATGCGTCTTCGGGCTCCGATGTCTGGCAGAATTATACGCACCTCAGCTCCGGTTTCTCTCGCCTCATGTCCGCCATCACCACAGACCTGCCCGCCCTCGCCCAATCGATCAAGGATTGGGGCCGCGAGCTGGGCTTTCAGCAAGTCGGCATCAGCGGTCTGGATCTCGCCGAGCATGAACAACATCTGGAGCGCTGGCTCGCGGCCGGCTACCACGGCGAAATGGACTACATGGGCGCCCACGGCAGCAAACGCTCACACCCGGAAGAACTGGTGCCGGGCACATTGCGCGTGGTTTCGTTGCGCATGGACTACCTGCCGGGCGACACCGAAATGGCCAAACGCCTGGCCCAACCGGAAAAAGCCTACGTGTCGCGTTATGCCTTGGGCCGCGATTACCACAAATTGATCCGTAAACGTGTGCAGCAATTAGCCGACAAGATTCAATCCGAGATCGGCCCGTTCGGTTTTCGGGCCTTTGTCGACAGCGCGCCGGTGCTGGAAAAAGCCATCGCCGAGCAGGCCGGGCTGGGCTGGATCGGCAAAAACACCTTGGTGCTGAACCGTAAGGCTGGCAGCTATTTTTTCTTGAGCGAGTTGTTCGTTGATCTGCCGTTGCCAGTGGATGATCCGCACAGCACCGAACATTGCGGCCGCTGCACCGCGTGCCTCGACATCTGCCCGACCAATGCCTTCGTCGGCCCCTATGTGCTGGACGCGCGACGCTGCATTTCGTACCTGACCATCGAACTGAAAAATGCGATCCCCGAAGACCTGCGCCCACTGATCGGCAACCGCGTGTTCGGCTGCGACGACTGCCAGATCGTCTGCCCGTGGAACCGTTTCGCCAAACCCTCTGGGGAGAGCGACTTCAAACCACGGCACAATCTGGACAATGCGGAACTGGCTGAGTTGTTTATGTGGGACGAGGACAAATTCCTCAGCAGCACCGAAGGCTCACCGCTGCGCCGCGCCGGGTATGAACGCTGGTTGCGCAATCTGGCGGTAGGGCTCGGTAACGCGCCGTCGAGCATTCCAGTGCTGGAAGCGTTGAAGGCACGGCGGGATTATCCGTCAGAGCTGGTGCGCGAGCATGTGGAGTGGGCGCTTAGGCAGCATGCTGAACGCAGCAGCTAACGTCATCGCTGAATTCCGACTGGTTTTCTCCACTTCGCGCTGCGCCCCTTACCGGTAGGCTCAATCAACCCTTCGGCCTTCAGGGCGCGCAGAACTGAACGTACTGTGTCTCGGCTCACTCCGGGGCAAGACTCCTCAATTTCTGTAATAGAAAAAGGCAGATTCCTGCCCAAAGCTATCTCCCTGACCCGATCACTTTTTCCGCCACGGCGCGTATCGATAGTCCCGACGCGCTCTTCGAACTCTTTGTACGCTCGAAGTAATGCACCCCAAAAATAATCCAACCAGGGTTGCACGTCGTGCGTGCCGTCGTGCCATCGTTTAGAGCTGATCTCCAGCGTCTCGTAATAGCCTTCCTTTGATTCCTCAAATATCCGCTCAAGACTGATGAAGCGACCGACTCGATAATCGAACTGGTAAAGCAGTAGTAACGTCAACAAACGAGCTACACGGCCATTACCATCCGAGAAAGGATGGATGCATAGAAAATCCAGGACGGTGAGCGGTATCAGGACAAGAGGGTCAGCTAGATTTTGCTGAGCTGCCAGATGGTATTGCATCAGCATTTCAGCCATTGCAATAGGCGTTAGATGCGCGGCCACTGGTTGAAAGCGAATCCGCGAAGTTCCGTCGGGGTTACGTTCGATGATGTCGTTGTTTGTCGCTTTCCAGTCACCACCCGACTGCGGCAGATAGCGGTATAGCAAACTGTGTAGCTGCCTCAGGACACCCTCAGAAAAGGGCATGTCCTCGGCCGCCTCGTGGATGAGTGATAACGCATCGCGATAACCCGCAATTTCCTGTTCAGATCGACTCTGCGGATCGCTGGTTTTGCTCATCAGCGATTTCAAGCGCGCGGGCGTGACAGTCACACCCTCCAAGCGGTTGGACGACTCCGTTGATTCAATTACAGCAAGCTGTTTCAGATCGTCTAAAACCTGAGGGGATTGAGCTATGAATAGCTGTTGCTTGCCTCGGAATTCTCCCAGTGTTCTCAGCGTCGCGATCTGCGATCCGTTATAGCGCAAGGAACCGAGAAACTCAGGAGTCAGGGAGTGCATTTCAGGATGCCTTTTAAATGGGGGAAGAAATGGCTAAATGGGGTATTTAAAGTTTCAAATACCCCATTTAATTCATTTTTTACCCTATTTACACCCCGCAAACTATTCAACTATCCCTACAGAATATTTCGACCGCAGCGCCCACCCGATTTCAGGGCGCGTCGTTGTAAACGAACTTAGGCATTTCCCAATGGAAGCGGATCGCTAGCAGCCGCAGCAGGAAACCGCCGAACAGCGTGATCGGAATCGCCTGTTCGCTTGGCACATTCAGATACAGGCAAAGCATGTAGCACCACGCCGCCGCGAACGAGACGCTGGCGTAGAGTTCTCGGCGGAAGATCAGCGGGATGTCGTTGCAGAAAATATCGCGGAGGATGCCGCCGAAGACGCCGGTGATCACGCCGCTGACGGAGGCAACCAGCATGCCGTGGCCCATTTCCAGTGCGGTCATGCAGCCGATCAGGGTGAAGGCCACCAGACCGACGGCGTCGAGCACCAGAAACAGTGAGCGCAGGTGGCGCATCCAGCGGGCGGTGAATACTGTGAACATTGCTGCGACCGAGGTCAGCACCAGGTATTCCGGGTGTTTGACCCACGTCAGCGGGTAGTGCCCGAGCAGTACGTCGCGCACCGAACCGCCGCCCAACGCCGTGACGCAGGCGATCAGCACTACACCAAACCAATCCATGCCGCGACGGCCGGCGGACAGCGCGCCGGTCATGGCTTCAGCGGTGATGGCAATCAGATAGAGCATCAGCAACATGGTGGCGATCCAGTCAGGAAGGCGCGCAGTCTAGCCATTTCGGTGCGGCACCAAAAGAGGGCACCACAGCAAACACAAAACCCCGTAGGAGCT
>NZ_AKJR01000039.1:59954-73413 GCF_000282235.1 Pseudomonas sp. GM24
TGATTTTCAGGTTCAAAGAAAGATCAAAAGATCGCAGCCTTCGGCAGCTCCTACAGGGATCGCATCAGAACTTGATGAAGTGCTGGCGGTAGTGCTGCAGCTCGGCGATCGATTCGCGAATATCGTCCAGCGCCAAATGGGTGCTGCCCTTTTTGAAGCTGTCGCGTACGTCCGGTGCCCAGCGTGCCGCCAGTTCCTTGAGCGTCGAGACGTCGAGGTTGCGGTAGTGGAAGTAGCTTTCCAGCGCTTTCATGTGGGTATAAAGGAAGCGCCGATCCTGGCAGATGCTGTTGCCGCAGATCGGCGACTTGCCCTTCGGCACCCATTTCTCGAGGAAGGCGATGGTTTCCGCTTCGGCTTCGGCCATGCTGATGCGGCTGTCGCGCACGCGCTGAGTCAGGCCGGAGTTGCCGTGGGTGCGGGTGTTCCACTCGTCCATGCGCGCGAGCACTTCGTCGCTGTGGTGGATGGCGATCACCGGCCCTTCGGCCAAGGTGTTGAGATCACTGTCGGTGACGATGGTGGCCATTTCGATGATGACGTCGTTGTCCGGGTCAAGGCCGGTCATTTCGAGGTCGATCCAGATCAGATTCTGCGGGTTTTGCATGTTTCGGCTCCTGAGCAATGCTGCGCAGTTTAGCCTAGGCCGGCTGCCGGGCGTGCTAAACTCGCGGCCGTTTTACCTAATCGCTGCATTCTTCAGACGGAACACCCATGGCCAAACGCCAACTCAATCGTCGTCAAAACTGGCGCATCGAAAAGATTCAGGGCGAACGCGCCGCACGCGCCGCCAAACGCGAGTCCTCGGCTGTCGAAGCCCTGGAGGGCGGCGACCTGGGCCCGGAACAGACCGGCCTGGTGATCGCTCACTTCGGCGTGCAAGTCGAAGTCGAGGCCATTGACGGCGAACAGGCTGGCCAGGTTTTCCGCTGCCACTTGCGCGCCAACCTGCCTGCGCTGGTGACCGGCGACACGGTTGTCTGGCGTGCCGGCAATCAGGGCATCGGTGTGATCGTCGCGCAACTGCCGCGTACCACCGAACTCTGCCGTCCGGACAGCCGAGGCCAGTTGAAGCCGGTCGCGGCCAACGTCGACATGATCGTCATCGTCTTCGCCCCGCTGCCCGAGCCGCATGCCAACCTGATCGACCGCTATCTGGTCGCCGCCGAACACGCCGGCATCCGCCCGTTGCTGTTGCTGAACAAATTCGACCTGATCGACGAGCACAACGCACCGGCGCTCAATGCGCTGCTGGCGGTGTACCGCACGCTGGGTTATCCGGTGCTGGAAGTGTCGGCGCACCACGGTGACGGCATGGAACAGCTGCAAAAGCAGCTCGACGGACGCATCAGCGTGTTCGTCGGTCAGTCCGGTGTCGGCAAGTCGTCGCTGGTCAACAGCTTGCTGCCTGAAGTCGAAACCCGCGTCGGGCCGCTGTCCGAGTTGTCCGGTCAGGGCACGCACACGACGACCACCGCGCGCCTGTTCCACTTCCCCGGTGGTGGCGAATTGATCGACTCCCCGGGCATTCGCGAATTTGGCCTGGGCCACGTCAGCCGCGCTGACGTTGAGGCAGGTTTCATCGAGTTCGATGATTTGCTCGGCACTTGCCGTTTCCGCGACTGCAAGCATGATCGCGAACCGGGCTGTGCGTTGCTCAAGGCGCTGGAAGATGGCCGCGTGCAGCAGCAGCGCATGAACAGCTACCGCTCGATCATCGCCAGCCTGCCGGAAAACGGTTATTAAATAGCCAGACATAAAAAAGCCGCGATCATCTCGCGGCTTTTTTTTGCTCAAGCGCTGGCTGGCGGCTTTGGCACAGCCGTCTTCGGCTCAGGCTTTTGAAACGCATACAGATGCTGACGCACAATCCCGCCCGGCAATTCCTTACCAAACACGCCATAACGCACCGGCCACTCTTTCGGCGGCAGCTTGAACGTGCCGAACAGCATGTCGATCAGCGGCGTGTGGATCGCGTAGTTTTTGTAGATGTAGTCCTTGTGCCGGGCGTGGTGCCAATGGTGATAACGCGGCAGCACGATCAGGTAGTTCAGCCAGCCGCCGTTGATCCGCACGTTGGCGTGAGCCAGCACCGCTTGAACACCGACCAGAATCACATAGGCATTCAGCGCTTGCGGCGCGAAGCCCAGCAGCATCAACGGCACCAGCACCCCGGTGCGGGTCAGCAGGATTTCGATGAAGTGCACGCGCGAACCCGCGAGCCAGTCCATGTGCGTGCTGGAGTGATGCACCGCGTGAATGCGCCACAGCCATGGCACGACATGGTAGAGCCGGTGCAGCCAATACTGACCGAGATCGGCGACCAGGATCGCCAGCAGAAACTGCACCAGCAACGGCAGGCTTTGCACGCTGGCCTGCAAGCCAGGCGACACCGCCCAACCGGCGATGTAGCTTGAGGAGGCGGTGATGAAGATCAGGATGAACTGCACCAGCATGTGGCTGACAAAAAAGTAGGTCAGGTCGGTGCGCCAGTGGGGGCGCAGGATGTTTTGCTCGGGATCCTTGGAGTAGAGCTTCTCCAGAGGAATGAACACGATGGCCGACACCAGCAGCGCCAGCACAAACCAGTCCAGCCCCAGCGAATAAGGCGTCTGCCCGATCGAGCTGACCTGCACATTGGTACCACCGAGAAATACCGCCAACCCCGATGCAACCAGACCGGTAATCCCCAGGCGTTTGCGTGTGTTCAGCAGGATATTCAGGGTGCCGAGGCTGAAAGACAGCACCAGACCGAGCAACAGCGTGGTGCGTGCGAACTGCTCGTCATAGACCTTGCGCAGTTCGGCCGTGGTCAGCCATTCCGGGAAGAGGAAGCAGAACACCGCCAGCAGGCTCAACAGCCCGAGGGTGGCCGAAATATAGCCACTGACCCGTCCCTCGCCAAACTTGAAGGGTGCGTTGCCATGCCGTTGAAAATAGGCTTTGAGTCTTTCCATAACTGATCTTCCGTGATTGCGAAAACTGCGACTGGTCATTGCGACGCAGGCAGATACAAAAAAGCCACGGTGACCGTGGCTTTTTGTGAATCACTGCTTGGGGGCTGGGGGAGCAGGCGCTGGCGCCGCACTCCCCGGCCCGGCCGGTTTCGGCGCGGCGTCGTCGAACAGGTTCAGGCGTTCGCGCAGTTCGTGCGCTGGCACCGGTTGCTGATCCGCCGGCAGTGCATTCGGGTCGACAGGCGCTGCCGGAGCAGCACCGTTCTGCCCCTGATCCGCCGGTTTTGCCGGATCGGCACCTTGCGCACCTTCGATGGCCGCCTGGGCTTTTTTGGTCAGCACCACAATATCGATGCGGCGGTTGACCGGGTTGAACGGGTTTTCCTTGTCGAACAGCGCCGACGAGGCATAACCCACTACCCGCGCCACTTGCGCATCCGGATAGCTACCGGCGATCAAGGCACGACGCGCCGCGTTGGCACGGTTGGCCGACAGCTCCCAGTTACCGAAATCGCCCGTGCCGGTGTAAGGCTTGGCATCGGTGTGGCCGCTGATGCTGATCTTGTTCGGCACGGCTTTGATGGTGTCAGCCATGGCCAGCAGGATGTCTTCGAAGTACGGCTTCAGGCGTGCAGAACCGGAGTCGAACATCGGCCGGTTCTCGGCGTCCATGATCTGGATACGCAAGCCGTTCGGCGTGATCTCGAAGAGAATCTGATCCTTGAATTTCTGCAGTTGCGGGTTCTCGTCGACCTTGTTCTGCAGTTCTTGCAGGAGCAGCTCCAGACGTTCCTTCTCGACCTGCTCGGCCATGCCTTCAACCTGCTCGGTGTCGACCGTGACCTTGTCAGGCTGCGGTTGCGACTTCACTTCCGGGTTGAGGGTGTTTTCCGGGGCCAGGGTCGGCGTGCCGCCCAGGTCGATGATGTAAGGCGTGCCGCTTTCGGAGAAGCCGACCGGGTCTTTGAAGTAACCGGCGATGGCGATCTTCTGCTCCGGTGTGGCGGTGGACAGCAACCACAGCACCAGGAAGAACGCCATCATCGCCGTGGCGAAGTCGGCGAAGGCGATTTTCCACGCCCCGCCGTGATGCCCGCCGGCTATGCGCTTGACGCGCTTGATGATAATCGGCTGATTATTTTCCATTTCTTAGCGACCGCGAACGGCTTGTTCCAGCTCGGCAAAGCTTGGACGGTGGGCCGGGTACAGCACCTTGCGACCAAACTCGACCGCCAGCGATGGCGGCATGCCGGAAGCCGAAGCCACCAGCGAGGCCTTGATGGCTTCGTAGACGTTCAGCTCTTCTTTGGCATCGTGGGCCAGGGAATGCGCCAGCGGGCCGAAGAAACCGTAGGCCGCGAGAATACCGAAGAAGGTACCAACCAATGCCGCACCGACGTGCAGACCGATGGACTTCTGGTCACCTTCACCCAGCGAGGCCATGGTCACCACAATACCGAGTACCGCCGCGACGATACCGAAGCCCGGCATGGCGTCGGCGATGCCGTTCACCGCGTGGGATGGATGCTCAAGGTCTTCCTTGAGGCTGTACAGTTCCATGTCGAACAAGCCTTCCAGCTCGTGCGGGGCCATGTTGCCGGACGACATGATGCGCAGGTAATCGCAAATGAACGCGGTCATGCGCTCGTCTTTGAGCACCGCCGGGTACTTGGCGAAGATCGGGCTCGCAGCGGCGTCTTCGATGTCGCCTTCGATGGCCATCATGCCTTCGCGGCGGCTCTTGTTGAGGATCTCGTAGATCAGCCCGAGCACTTCCAGATAGAACGTGTGGCTGAAGCGCGAACTGAACATGCTCAGGGATTTCTTGAGCACGTGCATCGTCATGTAGCCGGGGTTGGCCTGGAGGAATGCACCCAGTGCCGCACCACCGATGATCAACACCTCAAAGGGCTGGATCAGGGCGGCAATCTTGCCGTGGGAGAGCACGTATCCGCCGAGCACGCTCGCGAATACGACGATGATGCCGATAATTTTAGCCATAGGTAGAAAGTACTTACTTAAGTCGGGTTCAAGGTCATATTCGGAAGTTAAAAAATCTCTTCTTCTACTTATCGGCAAAACTGCGCCAGACTATAGCCAGTTCAGGCGAAAAGCCAATTTAGCCCATGCCGGGCGCGTCTACAGTCAGTGAAGATCCCGTCCAGACATGGCTAATGAAACGAACGTCCCACACGCAAAACCGACCACGCTCGACGGCTGGGTAAAGTTGCTCGATGGCGTGCGACTGCCCGTGCCGCAAGAGGCTCACGACAAAGTCTGCCGCGCGATCCGTGACAATCGCAGCTCGCTGCGCGACATCGCCGACCTGATGCAGGACAGCCCGGCACTGGCCTTGAGCATCATCCGTGAGGCGAATCGTCACACCCACGGCACCATGGCCACACCAGCGGAAAATCTCGAGGTGGCGATCAATCGTCTGGGCCTGGCACGGACCGAAGAACTACTGGCGCGCCTGCCCGCTGAACCGCAGATGCAAATCCCCAAGGCCCTGCGCCAATTGCAGATGATCAGCCAGCACGCGACGCAACAGGCCAACGGTTTTTTCGCCAGTCGCCTGGCGCGGCTGTGGCAGGACATTCATTGGGGCAGCCTGCTGTTTCTGTCGCCGCTGTGGCCGTTGGCGCTGACCTATCCGCAATTGCTTGAAGAATGGGAACTGCGGGTTATCCACAAGGGCGAATCGGCGCGCGTGGTCGAGAAGCAATTGTTCGGCGTGCGCCTGCTGAAAATCGCCGAGGCGCTGGTGCAAGTCTGGCACCTGCCGATCTGGGTGCAGCAGGGCTATAAACTGCTGCTCAGCGAACAGCGCGAACTGGTCAAAGTCCTGCGCATCGCCCGTGACAGCGAACATCCGCTGCGCCAGCAAAACCGCCTCGACGATGATCCGACCCTGCGCCGCTGGCTCAATCAGCCGGCCAACACCGTGCTGCTGGCCAACGGTCTGGCACTGTCGGCGCAACAGGCCTGGGACAGTCCGCACAGCGAACGCTGGCAGTACCTGACCAGCCTGTATCTGCAGATTTCCATGGACGAGGTGCAACAACAGTTGCACCAGCAAGCCGCCAACAGCGCGCGTCATCATGCGATGCCGGACTTGTGGCACCCGGCGGTTTCGTTGCTGTGGCCGTGGGGCACCCGTCGTTTGCCGGCCGGCATGTTGCCGGCCGCCGCGCCCACCGCTGAAGACCTGGGCCAGTGGCGCAAGCAATGCGCCGAACTGCTCGCAGAACCGAGCCGCTTCACCAATGCCATGAGCCTGACGGTCGCCGCTCGCGACGCATTGGTCGCCAGCGGCATGCGCCGCGTAATGATCCTGATGGCCGACCGCACGCAGTCCAATCTGCGCGTGCATCAAACCGCCGGGCTGCCGAAAGAAGCGGCGGCGCTGAATTTTGTCGTCGGTCAGAGCAAGGTCCTGCAACGGCTGCTTGCGCAACAGGCGCAGGTACGCATCACTCCAGAGAACGATGCGCAATTCTCCGCCCTGCTGCCAGCGAGCCTGCGCACGCTGTTTCGCGGCGAGCATCTGTTCCTGCGTTCACTGGTCAACAACGGGCGAGTGATCATGATCGTCGTCGCCGATCAGGGCGGCGGGCCGTTCGCCGACATCACCGTGCAGGCCTTTGGCAAAACCGCGCAGTGCATCGAAAAAGCCCTGCACAGCTTTAGCAGCCGTGGCCGATGAGGCTGCGCTACAATTCCCCCCTTTGTGCTCTGGAGACCTCACATGTCTGACTTCTCTGGCTTGCCGCTCGTCATCGAGCCGAGCGACCTGCTCCCGCGCCTCGATTCCCCTGAACTGATTCTGGTGGATCTGACCAGCGCTGCCCGCTACACCGAAGGTCATCTGCCCGGCGCACGCTTTGTCGACCCGAAACGCACCCAGCTCGGTCAGCCGCCGGCGCCGGGCCTGCTGCCGGCCAAAGCCGATCTGGAAGCTCTGTTCGGTGAACTGGGCCACCGCAAAGATGCGGTCTACGTGGTCTATGACGACGAGGGCGGCGGCTGGGCCGGGCGCTTCATCTGGTTGCTCGACGTGATCGGTCACGACAAGTACCACTATATAGACGGTGGTCTGCCGGCATGGCTGGCAGATGGCATGCCGATGTCGATCCAGGTGCCTGCAGCCGTCGGTGGCCCGCTGCCGTTGACCTTGCACGACGGGCCGACTGCCACGCGCGAATATTTGCAAAGCCGTCTCGGTGCTGCTGATCTGGCGATCTGGGATGCGCGCGGGCCGCTGGAGTATTCCGGTGAGAAAGTGCTGGCCGCCAAGGCTGGGCACATCCCCGGCGCGGTCAATTTCGAATGGACTGCCGGCATGGACAAGGCCCGTCAGCTGCGCATTCGCACCGACATGCCGCAGATCCTCGAAGACCTCGGGATCACCAAGGACAAAGAAATCATTACCCACTGCCAGACCCATCACCGGTCGGGCTTCACTTATCTGGTGGCCAAATCCCTCGGTTATCCGCGGGTCAAGGGCTACGCCGGTTCCTGGGGCGAATGGGGCAACCATCCTGACACGCCCGTCGAGATTTAAGGTTTTTAAGGACAACTAATGAAAGAGCGTCTGTTTATCCTCAGCCAGTACCTGCTGCCTCATCACCTGCTGTCGCGCCTGGCCGGCTGCGTTGCCGAATGCCGCGTGCGCTGGTTCAAGAATGCCTTTACCCAGTGGTTCGCCAAGCGTTACCAGGTGGACATGTCGCAAGCACTGGTCGAAGACCTGACCGCTTACGAGCACTTCAATGCCTTCTTCACCCGCGCTCTGAAAGACGGCGCGCGTCCGCTGGACGAAACCCCGGGCGCGATCCTCAGCCCGGCCGACGGTGCGGTCAGCCAGCTCGGCCCGATCGAGCACGGTCGCGTGTTCCAGGCCAAGGGCCACAGCTTCAGCGTGCTGGAACTGCTCGGCGGTGATGCGGCCAATGCGGCGCCGTTCATGGGCGGCGACTTCGCCACCATCTACCTGTCGCCAAAGGACTACCACCGCGTGCACATGCCGCTGGCCGGCACCCTGCGCGAAATGGTCTACATCCCGGGCCGGATTTTCTCGGTCAACCAGACCACCGCCGAAAACGTCCCGGAACTGTTCGCCCGTAACGAGCGTGTGGCGTGCATCTTCGACACCGAGCGCGGGCCGATGGCCGTGGTGCTGGTGGGCGCGATGATTGTCGCTTCGATTGAAACCGTGTGGGCCGGTCTGGTCACGCCGCCGAAGCGCGAACTGAAAACCTTCCGCTACGACGAAGCTGCGCGTGCGCCTATTCATCTGGAAAAAGGCGCGGAACTGGGGCGCTTCAAACTGGGTTCGACCGCCATCGTGCTGTTTGGGCCGGATCAGGTGAAATGGGCTGAAGAGCTGGCGGCAGGTTCGCCGGTGCAGATGGGCCAAGGCCTGGCGCTGCCAAAAGCCTGATGCAGATTTTGCGGGAGCAGCGTTGTGCTGGTCCCGCAGATTCCACTATTTGCTGCTATGGTTTTTGGCATGAGCCAGACCATCTCTCCCCCACCGTTGCGCGCCTCGATCCCGACGCAATCGCGCCTGTCGTTTTGCGAAGCCACCCCGCGCGACCTCAAGCGCTGGATCGCCGGCCTGCCCAAGGCCAACATCGGCGAAACCGCTCGCCTGCTGTATCAAGGCCTGGGCGAACTCAACCAATTGCTCACACCCAGCGACAACCGCCTCAACCTGCTGGAGCTGTTGCGCCCCGAGGTTTATTTCGTCTGCCAGCATCTGGAACGACACTTCCTGCATCAAGCGATCATGCTCGACGAACGTTCGCGCAAAATCAGCAATCTGTGCCAGGCGCTGCAAAGCCATCTGGCCATCGGCTATAAACAGATCGTGCTGCGGATTGCGCCGAAGTACAGCAAGGATCGCGCGGCATTGGTCAGCACGGCCCTGCAACGGGCGGCCCATGCACTCAAAGGCCAGTTGCTGCGCGCCACGCAGCTGTATAGCTCGCCGCCGGAGCATGTGTGGTTCGAACTGCATCAGCTGTATCGCACCGCCTGCGAACTGCAGCTCCAACAGCGCCGGGTCCATGACGACCTCGCCAGCCTCACCACCGAACTCAGTTTCGAACAGACTTACATCGCCGCTCTGCTGCTGGGCAGCGCACGCTGCAATCAATTGCGGCAAAACCAGATCGCCCGATTGGCCGAAGTAATCGAGCCGTGGAGTGCCCTGCTCAAATTGCATCCCGGCCGTACGAGCGAAGGCCTGTTTGCGATCAGCCCGACAATCGATGCCGGCCCGCGCTACCGCAACATGTTTCGCAACGAAGAACAGGCCGGATTGCTCGGCTTCGATCCGCAGCCGCTGGTGAACGCCATCGAAGCGCATTTGCAGCATCAGCACACCTCACCCCCCCTGCCAGTGCCGACCGGACTGAGCCTCGATACCCTGCAGCACCTGCATGCCACTTGGGGACAGGCCGCCGAGCGCAGTTTTCAGCGCACCGTCGGCCAGGGCCATCTGACCGTGTGTGTGGGCATGAGCGCTCTGCACTTCTACCTCGGTGGCGAGCGCAGCTTCAGCGAACTGCTCAAACATCCCGGAACGCGCTCGGCGAACTTCAGCAGCGCCGTGATCAAGGGTGAAAAAGACAGTTGGAGCCAGGCCTTCGACGCGGCACCGCAGAGCAAGGCTGATGAGTTTTTGCCGTACGAGGAAATCCAGTACGACCATTTGCCCGAGGATGAAAACGGCACGGACAGTACGCCGCACTACCCGACCCATGTCCTGCCGGTGATCAATCACAGCCCCGGCGGATACTGCCTGGCGTGGCCAAATGAAGTGCCCGCCGAGTTGCAGGCCGGAGAAATGCTCGGCATCCAGGACAGTGGCAGTCTGGGCTGGAGCATCGCGGTCATTCGCTGGATCCGCCAGGTACGCGGCGGCGGCACGCAAATGGGTATTGAACTGGTGGCGCCACATGCCCAGCCTTGCGGCCTGCAACTGGTGCGCTCGCGGGACGATCACAGTCAGTATTTGCGCGGATTATTGTTACCGGAGATCAGCGCGATCGATCTACCGGCAACCTTGCTGGCACCGCGCTTGCCGTTTCAGGAAGGCAACAAGGTGATGATCAACACCCAGGGCGAAGAGCACAGCGCCGGGCTGGATCGGCGGGTGGCGAGTACACACAGCTTCAATCAGTTCGCCTATCGCTCGCTGGAGACTGCGCGCAATGGCGGGAGCGAGGAGGATTTTGATTCGTTGTGGAAGTCACTTTGAAGCAAAAGATCGCAGCCTGCGGCAGCTCCTACAGAAAAACGCATATTCCTCTGTAGGAACTGCCGCAGGCTGCGATCTTTTGATCTTAATTACAACTGCCCGTCGCGATCGCGGAAACCCAGCAGATACAGCACGCCATCCAGACCCAACGTCGAGATTGCCTGCTTCGCCGATTGTTTCACCAGCGGCTTGGCGCGGAACGCCACGCCCAGCCCGGCAATCGCCAGCATCGGCAAATCATTCGCGCCGTCGCCGACCGCGATGGTCTGTTCCAGACGCAAACCTTCCTTGTGCGCCAGCTCTTTGAGCAAATCAGCCTTGCGCTGCGCATCGACAATCGGCTCGATCGCCACGCCAGTACACTTGCCATCGACCACTTCCAGCTCGTTAGCAAACACGTAGTCGATGCCGAGTTTGGCTTGCAATTGCTTGGCGAAATAAGTGAAGCCACCGGACAGGATGGCGGTCTTGTAGCCCAGACGCTTGAGTTCGGCGAACAGTGTTTCGGCGCCCTCGGTCAGGCGCAGGGAAGCGCCGATCGAGTCGAGCACGCTGACATCCAGACCTTTAAGCAAAGCGAGACGTTCTTTGAAACTGGCGCGGAAATCCAGCTCACCGGCCATGGCGCGTTCGGTGATTTCAGATACCTGCTCGCCCACCCCGGCAGCCTTGGCCAGCTCGTCGATGACCTCGGCTTCGATCAGCGTCGAGTCCATGTCGAACACCGCCAGACGACGATTACGGCGGAACAGCGAATCTTCCTGGAAGGCGATGTCGACGTTCAGCTCTTGGGCAACGCTGAGGAATTCGGCACGCAGCGCCTGCGGATCAGCCGCTTCGCCACGCACGGAAAACTCGATGCAGCCCTTGCCCTTATCAGCCGGGGTGTCCAGCGGCATGCGACCCGACAGACGGTCGATGTGATCGATGTTCAAGCCATATTTGGCGGTGATCAAGCTGACGGCCTGCAACTGGCCGGCGGTGACTTTGCGGGTCAGCAAGGTAACGATGTGGCGTTTCTTGCCCTGATTGCCCACCCATTGCTGGTAATCCTCTTCGGACACCGGGGTGAAGCGCACCTGCTGGTCGAGCTCATAGCCCTTGAACAGGATGTCCTTGAGCACGGATTTACCCTGCTCGGAATCGGGGATTTCGACCAGGATGCCGAACGACAGGGTGTCGTGGATCACCGCCTGACCGATGTCGAGAATGTTCACACCACCTTGTGCCAGAACGCCGGTAATGGCCGCAGTCAGACCCGGACGGTCGACTCCCGTGATGTTAATCAGGACGATTTCGCGCAACGCGCACCCCCGCAACTGGAAAAAAACCGCATTCTACCCACTTTCAGTGACCATCGGGCACCGCGAGCGCTTTGCCGGTCTAGGGCCTGTCGCTATACTGCGCTTCAACTTCACGGACAAAAGAGCCGAGCTCAGTGAACCGGCCAACGCCAGTTAAAACCGATAACTTCTTCCTGCTGATCTTCCGTGCACTGCGCCACCGCCGTGTACCGATTGCATTGCGCATTGCCAGCCATAACGTGATCCTGGTCGCTCTGGCCCTGGTGATCTATGCCGGCGTGATGGGTTTGCAATTCAAGCAGGCCATGCACCAGCAGGCCGATGCGCTGGGCGAAAGCCTGACTACGCAGACCGCGACCTCTGCCACGGAGCTGTTGGTGTCCAACGACATCCTCAGCCTCAACGTGCTGCTCAACAACCTGACCAAGAACAAACTGGTGGCCCACGCGGCGATCTACAGCGTGGATAACCGCATCCTCGCCGAGTCCGGTCAGCGCCCCAAGCACAGCCTGCTGGGCGAAGCCGAGGGCATGTACGAGAGCAAGATCACTTTCCAGGACGTCACTGCCGGGCAACTGCGCATCAGTCTGGACATGGATCAGTTTCAGCAGCCGATGACCATCAGCCTGCAAAGTATGGGCATTCTCAGCGGGATCCTGTTGGCGCTGTCGCTGGCCCTGAGCCTGCGCATGGGCCGCTACCTGTCGACGCCGTTGCTGCAACTGCGCGTCTGGTTGCGCCGCATCGACGAACACACGCCGGGCATCGACCGTCAGGATGAAATCGGCGATCTGGCGCGTCAGCTGCACGCCAACTACGCGCCGGAGCCTGCACCTGAACCGGAGCCGGAATTCGAGGACGAAGAAGACGAGCCGGAATTCGAGGTGCGCAACTTGCGTGATCCGAGTTTCGACGAAACCCGTCCGATGGCCGCGCAGAAGCCTGCACCGCGACATCTGGTCAGCACCGTCGAAGACGATGATGACGATGACGCATTCGCCGACCTGCGCGACGAGTCGCTCAATGGCGCGCCGCAACCTGTCGTCCGCCAACCGTCGCCAAGCGTGCCGCAGCACACCGCCGTGCTGGCCGTGCAACTGGGCTCGCAGGAGCAGCTGCGCCGCTTGCCACGGGCACGTCTGGAAGAGTTGCAGGAGCGCTATCGCGACTGCCTCGACCAGGCTGCTTCGCTGTATCAGGGCGAAATCGAAACCCTGAACGACGGCAGCACGCTGATGCTGTTTCACACCGAAGACAGTGGCGATGATTACCTGACCAACGCGATCTGCTGCGGCGAGCTGCTGCGCGCGCTGGGCCATCAGCTGCAGATTGAGGTCGCGGACAGCGGCATCACCCTGCAATTGCAACTGGGCCTGACCTTGGGCGATGAATTGTTCGGCCTGAGCCAGATCGATCTGCTGCTGACCGATTCGGCACAGGACGCACTGGCCTTGTCGCAGCACAGCCGCAACCTGCTGCTGGTTGAGCGCAAGATCAGTGATGACGCGCTGATTCGCCAGCGTGCGCGGATCCGGCCGATTGCCAGCCCTGAAGGTGCTTGCTGCGTGGAGCGGTTGATGGAGCCTTATCCGTCGATGCTCGAGCGGCAACTGGCGCGGATGCATGAGCGTCGGGCTTAAGTTGTAGGAGCTGCCGAAGGCTGCGATCTTTTCGCTGCTAAACATAAGGCCCGCAGACGAGTGATTGTCTGCGGGCTTTTTTGTGGGTAATAGAAAAGCCCCTCACCCTAGCCCTCTCCCGGAGGGAGAGGGAACCGATCCGGGAATACTGAAGACCTACAGCGACTTGAACGCCCAGCGGTGAATCCATAATCGCCAAGATCTTTCAGGTCGATATATAACGCCAGACACCACGGTCGCCCCTGCTCTACCGAATCCATAATCGCCAAGCTCTTTCAGGTCGATGCATAG
>NZ_AKJR01000040.1:0-13329 GCF_000282235.1 Pseudomonas sp. GM24
GTAGTTTCACGTCGGCGTAATTCTCAAATATCCCCCGATCAGTCCCCTCTCCCTTTGGGAGAGGGCTAGGGTGAGGGGCTATTTCAGTCAACAAACAAATCCGGCATCAACGCCGCCTCGCTTTCCCGATCAAACCGATAATGATCAAACTCCGCCACACCGTTCTCACGCAAAATCTCCTCATCAATCAACAACCGCCCGGTAATCTGCCGCCCGCTGCTATCCAGAATCACATGCGCCGCATCCGCCATGATCGAAGGCAGACGCGCCTTCTTGAACGACTCCCGATTACCCAGCTGAAACTCGATCGCCGCCGTGGCAATCATCGTCTGCGGCCACAACGAATTGACGCTGATCCCGTAACTGGCAAATTCCTCGCTCATTCCCAGCGTCAGCATGCTCATGCCGTACTTGGTCACGGTGTACGGACTGAACTGCGCAAACCACTTGCTCGCCAGATTCAGTGGCGGCGACAGATTGAGAATGTGCCCGGCGGATTTCTTCAGGTAGGGCAGGGCGGCCTGACTGCACAGCAACACCGCGCGGGTGTTGATCTGGTGCATCAGGTCGAAACGCTTGAGTTCGATGTGCTGCACACCCGTGAGCTTGATAGCCCCGGCGTTGTTCACCAATGCATCGATGCCGCCGAAGTGCTCGTTGGCCTGGGCAAGTGCCTGACGCACCGCGTCTTCATCACGCACGTCCACTTGCAGCGCCAAAGCCTTACCGCCAGCCGCCTCGACTTCAGCCGCGACGCTGTGAATGGTCCCGGGCAACTTGGCGTGGGGTTCGGCACTTTTCGCCGCAATCACTATGTTGGCCCCGTCCTTCGCGGCACGCAGCGCAATCTCACGACCAATGCCACGGCTGGCGCCGGTGATGAACAGGGTTTTGCCTTGTAACGACATGCCGATGCTCCTGCTTATTGTTATGTGAGCGGAGGGCTCGACAGACAATGTAGACCAGGCAGAAGCACAACCTGTGTAGGAGCTGCCGAAGGCTGCGATCTTTTGATTTTGTTTTTCAAGATCAAAAGATCGCAGCCTTCGGCAGCTCCTACAGGGGGAGGGGGTAGCGTCAGGTCAGGCGGACATGACTTCGCGGATGTCGCGGGCCAGTTCGCGGACGCGTTCTTCTTCGGTGTCCCAGGAACACATGAAGCGTGCGCCGCCCTTGCCGATGAAGGTGTAGAAGCGCCAGTTCTTCGCGGTCAGCGCGGCGATGGCCGGCTCGGACAGTTGCAGGAACACGCCGTTGGCCTGCACCGGGAACATCAGTTCGACGCCGGGAATGTCGCTGACCAGTTCAGCCAGCAGCTGCGCGCAGTGGTTGGCGTGGCGGGCGTATTTCAGCCAGGCGTCGTTTTCGAGGATGCCGACCCACGGTGCCGAGAGGAAGCGCATTTTCGACGCCAGTTGCCCGGCCTGTTTGCAGCGGTAATCGAAGTCTTCGGCCAGTTTGTGGTTGAAGAACAGAATCGCTTCACCCACGGCCATGCCGTTTTTCGTGCCGCCGAAGCACAGCACATCAACACCGGCCTTCCAGGTCAGATCGGCTGGCGAGCAGCCGAGGAAGGCGCAGGCGTTGGAGAAGCGCGCGCCGTCCATGTGCAGGTGCAGGCCCAGCTCTTTGCAAGTGGCGCTGATGGCGCGGACTTCTTCCGGGGTGTAGACGCTGCCGACTTCGGTGGCTTGGGTCAGCGTGACCACACGCGGTTTCGGGTAGTGAATGTCCTGGCGCTTGAGCGCGACTTCGCGGATCGATTGCGGGGTGATCTTGCCGTTTTCGGTTCCGGCGATCAGCAGTTTCGAGCCGTTGGAGAAGAATTCCGGGGCGCCGCATTCGTCGGTTTCGACGTGGGCGGTTTCCGAGCAGATCACGCTGTGGTAACTCTGGCACAGCGACGACAGGGCCAGCGAGTTGGCGGCGGTGCCGTTGAAGGCGAAGAACACTTCGCAGTCGGTTTCGAACAATTGGCGGAAATGGTCGGCCGCGCGAGCGGTCCATTCATCGTCGCCATAAGCGCGTTGGTGGCCGTGGTTGGCCTGTTCCATTGCAGCCCAGGCTTCAGGGCAGATTCCGGAATAGTTGTCGCTGGCGAATTGTTGGCTCTTGTCGGTCATGGCCGGCTTCCGTGGTCGAGACTCTTGTGAAGGCTCGTGGTCAATGAGGGTGCGCACTTTACCGAAGATCTTCCGGGGAGCACACGGGATGTCACGTTCAGGAAATTACCAGTTTGTAGGACGATTATGCACCTGAGCAAACGCGACGGCGCACTGGATCTGCTCAAGTGGCTGGCGCTGCTGAGCATGTTGTTCGATCACCTGCGATATATCGGCTTTTCCGTCGATTGGCTGTATGTGCCAGGACGGTTGGCGTTTCCGTGGTTTTGTCTGGCGATGGCGGCGAATCTGGCGCGTGATGGTTCGCAGAAGACGGAATGGCGCTACCTGGGCTGGTTGTTGCTGTTCAGTGCGGTGAGTGAAATTCCTTACCGGTTGTACATTCCTGAGCCCGATACGTTGAATGTGATGCCGACGCTGGCGCTGGGGTTGCTGGTGGCGCGGGGGTGGCAGGATCCCTCGATCATGTCGCGATTGCTGGGCGTTGCGGCGCTGGTGCTGGCCGCTGTTTTTCCGGAGCGACTGATGTTCGGGTTCTTCGGCGTTTTGCTGCCGCTGGCGATGCTGCTGGTATTTCGCCGCCCGTGGTACTTCAGCTTGGTGCCGGGATTGATTTGTCTCGCAGCGAATCAATGGCAAGTGCTTTACGACTCTGCAAGGTTCGGTAGCAGCGTCGCCATTCTTGGCATTGCCACCTGTCTGTTTGCGCCCATGCTCGGAATGTTCCTGTTGCGACATGCACGACATCTCCAGCCACCCCCCATGCGCCGTTGGGCTTACGCCCTCTACCCCACACATTTCCTCCTGCTACTACTTATCCGCCAAGTTGCCGCATGACCCTGTGGGAGCTGGCTTGCCAGCGATAGCGGTGGGTCAGCCAACGTCAATGCCAACTGACCTGCCGCCATCGCTGGCAAGCCAGCTCCCACAGGGTTCTCCAGTGTTTTCGAGATCGAGTCTGGAAAACGCATTTCCGGCCATGTCGTAAACGCACCTTTGCGTGGCGCGCGCAGGCATTTGAGCTGTCTGCGCCGGTCATACCATCGGCATCAAAGGGCACTGCCTTCATTGCCAGTGCCTTACCGAGACGAATGGCGCACAGATGCCGCTGGGAGAGACGCGATGTTCAGCAAGCAAGACCAGATCCAGGGTTACGACGATGCACTGCTGGCGGCGATGAATGCCGAGGAGCAACGTCAGGAAGATCACATCGAGCTGATCGCGTCGGAGAACTACACCAGCAAACGCGTCATGCAAGCGCAAGGCAGCGGCCTGACCAACAAATACGCCGAAGGCTACCCGGGCAAGCGCTACTACGGTGGCTGCGAGCATGTGGATAAAGTTGAAGCGCTGGCCATCGAACGCGCCAAGCAACTGTTCGGCGCCGATTACGCCAACGTCCAGCCGCATTCCGGTTCTTCGGCCAACAGCGCCGTGTACTTGGCGCTGATCCAGCCAGGCGACACCATCCTCGGCATGAGCCTGGCCCACGGCGGTCACCTGACCCACGGCGCCAAAGTGTCGTCCTCGGGCAAGCTCTACAACGCCGTGCAGTACGGCATCAACACCGACACCGGGCTGATCGATTACGACGAAGTCGAGCGTCTGGCCGTCGAATCCAAGCCAAAAATGATCGTCGCCGGTTTCTCCGCTTACTCGAAGACTCTGGACTTCCCGCGCTTCCGTCAGATTGCTGACAAAGTCGGCGCGCTGCTATTCGTCGACATGGCCCACGTCGCCGGTCTGGTCGCTGCCGGTCTGTACCCGAACCCGCTGCCGTACGCCGACGTGGTCACCACCACCACGCACAAAACCCTGCGCGGTCCACGGGGCGGGCTGATCCTGGCCAAGTCCAACGAAGAGATCGAGAAGAAGCTCAACGCCGCGGTGTTCCCCGGCGCTCAGGGCGGCCCGCTGATGCACGTCATCGCCGGTAAAGCCGTGTGCTTCAAAGAAGCGCTGGAGCCGGGCTTCAAGGCTTATCAGCAACAAGTGATCGACAACGCTCAGGCGATGGCCAGCGTGTTTATCAAACGTGGCTACGATGTAGTGTCCGGCGGCACCGACAATCATTTGTTCCTGGTCAGCCTGATCCGTCAGGGCCTGACCGGCAAAGACGCCGACGCCGCCCTTGGCCGTGCACACATCACCGTCAACAAGAACGCCGTGCCGAACGACCCGCAATCGCCGTTCGTGACCTCGGGCCTGCGCATCGGCACCCCGGCTGTCACTACGCGCGGTTTCAAGGTGACCCAGTGCGAAGTGTTGGCTGGCTGGATCTGCGACATCCTCGACAACCTCGGCGATGCCGATGTCGAGGCCAATGTTGCCCAGCAAGTGTCGGCCCTGTGCGCAGACTTCCCGGTTTATCGCTGAGTGTTCTGGAGTAACTGACTATGCAACGCTATTCGGGCTTCGGCCTCTTCAAACACTCCCTCAGCCACCACGAAAACTGGCAGCGCATGTGGCGCACGCCAACGCCGAAGAAGGTCTACGACGTGGTCATCGTCGGCGGCGGCGGGCACGGTCTGGCGACCGCTTACTACCTCGCGAAAGAGCACGGCATCACCAACGTCGCCGTGGTCGAGAAGGGCTGGCTGGGCGGCGGTAACACCGCGCGCAACACCACCATCGTTCGCTCCAACTACCTGTGGGACGAGTCGGCGCACCTCTACGAACACGCGATGAAATTGTGGGAAGGCCTGTCCCAGGATCTCAACTACAACGTGATGTTCTCCCAGCGTGGCGTTTACAACCTGTGCCACACCCTGCAGGACATCCGTGATTCCGAGCGTCGGGTCAGCGCCAACCGCCTCAATGGCGTTGATGGCGAACTGCTCAACGCCAAGCAAGTCGCTGACGAGATTCCGTACCTCGACTGCTCGAAAAACACCCGCTACCCGGTGATGGGCGCGACCGTGCAGCGTCGCGGCGGCGTCGCCCGTCACGATGCCGTGGCTTGGGGCTTTGCCCGTGCCGCCGACGCCTTGGGCGTGGACTTGATCCAGCAGACCGAAGTGATCGGTTTCCGCAAGGAAAACGGCGTGTGCATCGGTGTTGAAACCAACAAGGGTTTCATCGGCGCCAAGCGCGTCGGCGTGGTCACTGCGGGTAACTCCGGGCACATGGCCAAACTGGCCGGTTTCCGTCTGCCGATCGAATCCCACCCGCTGCAAGCGCTGGTGTCCGAGCCGATCAAACCGATTATCGACAGCGTGATCATGTCCAACGCCGTGCACGGTTACATCAGCCAGTCCGACAAGGGCGACCTGGTGATCGGCGCCGGTATCGACGGCTACAACGGCTACGGCCAGCGCGGTTCGTACCCGGTGATCGAACACACCATTCAAGCGATCGTCGAGATGTTCCCGGTGTTGTCGCGCGTACGCATGAACCGCCAGTGGGGCGGCATCGTCGACACCACCCCGGACGCTTGCCCGATCATTTCGAAAACCCCGGTACCGAACATGTTCTTCAACTGCGGTTGGGGCACCGGTGGCTTCAAGGCCACACCTGGCTCGGGCAACGTGTTTGCCGCGAGTCTGGCCAAGGGTGAAATGCACCCGTTGGCCGCCCCGTTTTCCATCGACCGTTTCCACAACGGCGCACTCATCGACGAACACGGCGCTGCTGCCGTCGCCCACTAACAGGAGAAATCCCCATGTTGCATATCTTCTGTCCTCACTGCGGCGAGTTGCGCTCCGAAGAGGAATTCCACGCATCCGGTCAGGCGCACATTCCGCGCCCGCTCGACCCTGGCGCTTGCACTGACGAGGAGTGGGGCGACTACATGTTCTTCCGCGATAACCCCCGTGGTCTGCACCACGAGTTGTGGGATCACGTCGCCGGTTGCCGTCAGTACTTCAACGTCACCCGCGACACCGTGACCTACGAGATTCTCGAAACCTACAAGATCGGCACCAAGCCGCAATTCACCGACAAGGCTGATTCGGCGAAAACAGCCACGACGGCGCTGGGAGAGAAGGTATGAGCCAGACCAATCGCCTGTCCAACGGTGGACGGATCGACCGCAACAAAGTGCTGAGCTTCACCTTCAACGGTCAGAGCTACAAAGGCTTCGAGGGTGACTCGCTGGCCGCCGCACTGATCGCCAACGGCGTCGACATCATCGGCCGCAGCTTCAAGTACTCGCGTCCTCGCGGGATCTTCGCTGCCGGCGCCGAAGAGCCGAACGCGGTGCTGCAGATCGGTGCGACCGAAGCCACACAGATTCCCAACGTGCGCGCCACGCAACAGGCGCTGTATCAAGGTTTGGTCGCGACCAGCACCAACGGCTGGCCGAGCGTCAATAACGACATGATGGGCATTCTCGGCAAGGTCGGCGGCAAGCTGATGCCGCCGGGGTTCTACTACAAAACCTTCATGTACCCGCAATCGTTCTGGATGACCTACGAGAAGTACATTCGCAAGGCTGCCGGCCTCGGCCGTTCGCCGACCGAAGTCGATCCGGACACCTACGACTACATGAACCAGCACTGCGACGTGCTGATCGTCGGCGCCGGCCCGGCCGGTCTCGCCGCTGCCCTGGCCGCAGCGCGCAGCGGTGCCCGAGTGATTCTTGCCGATGAGCAGGAAGAGTTCGGCGGCAGCCTGCTCGACTCACGCGAAAGCCTCGACGGCAAACCGGCGATGGACTGGGTCGCCAGCGTCATCACCGAACTGAAGAACACCCCGGACGTGCTGTTGTTGCCGCGCGCCACGGTCAACGGTTACCACGACCACAACTTCCTGACCATTCACGAACGCCTCACCGATCACCTCGGTGACCGTGCGCCGATCGGTCAGGTGCGTCAGCGCATTCACCGTGTCCGCGCCAAGCGTGTGGTGCTGGCGACCGGTGCTTGCGAGCGTCCGCTGGTTTACGGCAACAACGACGTGCCGGGCAACATGCTTGCCGGTGCGGTGTCGACTTACGTGCGCCGCTACGGCGTAGCACCGGGCAAGAAACTGGTGCTGTCGACCAACAACGATCACGCTTATCGCGTTGCTCTGGATTGGCTCGACGCCAGTCTGCAAGTGGTCGCCATCGCCGACGCGCGCAGCAATCCGCGTGGTGCGCTTGTAGAAGAAGCGCGAGCCAAAGGTATTCGCATCCTCACCGGCAGCGCCGTGATCGAAGCCCGTGGCAGCAAGCGCGTGACCGCTGCCCGCGTGGCGGCGATTGATGTTAAAGCGCACGCCGTGACCAGTCCTGGCGAGTGGCTCGACTGTGATGTGGTTGCCAGCTCCGGCGGCTACAGCCCAGTTGTTCACTTGGCTTCGCACCTCGGTGGCAAGCCGACCTGGCGCGAAGACATCCTCGGTTTTGTACCGGGCGAAGCGCCGCAGAAACGCGTGTGCGTCGGTGGCATCAACGGCGTTTACGGTCTCGGCGATTCGCTGGCTGACGGTTTTGAAGGTGGCGTGCGTGCTGCCGCTGAAGCCGGTTTCCAGACCGTCGAAGGCGTGTTGCCGAAAGCCCTGAGCCGTCACGAAGAGCCGACGTTGGCGCTGTTCCAGGTGCCACATGAAAAGAACACCGCACGGGCGCCGAAGCAATTCGTCGACCTGCAAAACGACGTAACCGCTGCGGCGATCGAACTGGCAACCCGCGAAGGTTTCGAGTCGGTCGAGCACGTCAAACGCTACACCGCGCTGGGCTTCGGCACCGATCAGGGCAAGCTCGGCAACGTCAACGGTCTGGCCATTGCCGCCCGTTCGCTGAACGTGACCATCCCGCAGATGGGCACCACGATGTTCCGCCCGAACTACACGCCGGTGACCTTCGGCGCCGTGGCCGGTCGTCACTGTGGGCACATCTTCGAGCCGGTGCGTCATACCGCGCTGCATGCCTGGCATGTGAAAAATGGCGCAGAGTTTGAAGACGTCGGTCAGTGGAAGCGCCCTTGGTACTTCCCGAAAAACGGTGAAGACCTGCATGCAGCGGTGAAGCGTGAATGCAAAGCCGTGCGCGACAGCGTCGGCCTGCTCGACGCCTCGACCCTCGGCAAGATCGACATCCAAGGCCCGGATGCCCGCGAGTTCCTCAACCGCGTGTACACCAACGCCTGGACCAAACTCGACGTGGGCAAGGCTCGCTACGGTTTGATGTGCAAAGAAGACGGCATGGTCTTCGACGACGGTGTGACGGCGTGCCTGGCCGACAACCATTTTGTCATGACCACCACCACCGGCGGCGCGGCTCGCGTGCTGCAGTGGCTGGAGCTGTACCACCAGACCGAATGGCCGGACATGAAGGTCTACTTCACCTCCGTCACCGACCACTGGGCAACCATGACCCTGTCCGGGCCGAACAGCCGCAAGCTGCTCAGCGCCGTGACCGACATTGATCTGAGCAACGAAGCGTTCCCGTTCATGACCTGGAAAGAAGGTCTGGTCGGCGGCGTGCCGGCGCGGGTGTTCCGTATCTCGTTCACCGGTGAGCTGTCGTACGAAGTCAACGTCCAGGCCGACTACGCGATGGGCGTGCTGGAGAAAATCGTCGAGGCCGGCAAGCAATACAACCTGACCCCGTACGGCACTGAAACCATGCACGTCCTGCGTGCCGAGAAGGGTTTCATCATTGTCGGTCAGGACACTGACGGCTCGATGACCCCGGACGACTTGAACATGGGCTGGTGTGTGGGTCGCACCAAACCGTTCTCGTGGATCGGCCAGCGTGGCATGAACCGTGAAGACTGCGTGAAGGATCAGCGTAAGCAACTGGTCGGTCTGAAGCCGATCGATCCGAACGTGTGGCTGCCGGAAGGGGCGCAACTGGTGTTCAACACCAAGCAGACGATCCCGATGACCATGGTCGGCCACGTGACTTCCAGCTACGCGCACAACTCCCTCGGTTATTCGTTTGCCATGGGTGTGGTCAAGGGCGGTCTGAAGCGCCTCGGTGAGCGGGTGTTTGCACCGCTGGCCGACGGCAGCGTGATCGAGGCGGAGATTGTTTCTTCGGTGTTCTTCGATCCGAAGGGTGATCGCCAGAACATCTGACACTGATCGTTCCCACGCTCTGCGTGGGAATGCATCCCGGGACGCTCTGCGTCCCAAGAGCGGACGCAGAGCGTCCATGGCGGCATTCCCACGCAGAGCGTGGGAACGATCAAGAATTCAGGAAGGTGCTTTATGACCACAGCCAATGTTTACCAACAACGCCCGACCACTGGCGCCAAGGCCGAGTCGTCGCTGCACCATGCCGACCTCGCCAGCCTGGTCGGCAAGGGCCGCAAGAACGCCGGCGTGATCGTGCGGGAAAAGAAACTCCTCGGTCACCTGACCATCCGTGGTGATGGCCACGATGCAGCCTTCGCCGCTGGCGTGCACAAAGCCTTGGGTATCGAACTGCCCGGCGCTCTCAGCGTCATCGTCAAGGGTGAAACCAGCCTGCAATGGATGGGCCCGGATGAGTGGCTGCTGATCGTGCCAAGCGGTGAAGAATTCGCTGCCGAACAAAAACTGCGCGAAGCGCTGGGTGATCTGCACATCGCGATCGTCAACGTCAGCGGCGGCCAGCAAGTGCTCGAATTGAGCGGGCCGAACGTACGTCAGGTGCTGATGAAATCCACCAGCTACGACGTGCACCCGAACAACTTCCCGGTCGGTAAAGCGGTCGGCACGGTGTTCGCCAAATCGCAGTTGATGATTCGCCATACCGCCGAAGACACCTGGGAACTGCTGATTCGTCGTAGCTTCTCGGATTACTGGTGGTTGTGGTTGCAGGATGCTTCGGCTGAGTACGGGTTGAGCGTACAAGTCTAAAAGCTTACCCCCTCACCCCAGCCCTCTCCCCCAAGGGGGAGAGGGGGAAAGGGAGCCGATCTCGGGTGTTTTTGCGATCTGCATTCACCTTCAGATTTTCAGGTCGGCGTAGCTTGAACGAACACCTCGGTCAGTCCCCTCTACCTCCGGGAGAGGGCTAGGGTGAGGGGAAAAACCTGACACCCCGCACAAGAACAGGAGTCACCGCACCATGAGCCGCGCCCCAGACACATGGATTCTGACCGCCGACTGCCCCAGCGTCCTCGGCACGGTGGACGCGGTCACGCGTTTTCTGTTCGAGCAGGGCTGCTACGTCACCGAGCACCACTCGTTCGATGACCGCCTCTCCGGGCGTTTCTTCATTCGCGTGGAATTCCGCCAGCCCGACGGCTTCGACGAAAAGTCCTTCCGCGCAGGCTTAGCCGAACGCGGTCAGGCCTTCGGCATGATCTTCGAGCTGACCGCGCCGAACTACCGGCCGAAAGTGGTGATCATGGTTTCCAAAGCCGATCACTGCCTTAACGACTTGCTCTACCGTCAGCGCATCGGCCAGTTGTCGATGGACGTGGCGGCGGTGGTCTCCAATCACCCGGACCTCAAACCGCTGGCCGACTGGCACCAGATTCCCTACTACCATTTCCCCCTCGACCCCAACGACAAGCCGTCGCAGGAGCGTCAGGTGTGGCAGGTGATCGAAGAGTCCGGCGCTGAACTGGTGATCCTCGCCCGCTACATGCAGGTGCTGTCGCCGGAGCTGTGCCGCAAGCTCGATGGCAAGGCGATCAACATTCATCACTCGTTGCTGCCGGGTTTCAAGGGCGCCAAGCCCTATCACCAGGCCTACAACAAGGGCGTGAAACTGGTCGGCGCGACGGCGCATTACATCAATAACGATCTGGATGAAGGGCCAATCATTGCCCAGGGCGTCGAGGCGGTGGATCACAGTCATTACCCTGAGGATCTGATTGCCAAGGGCCGCGATATTGAAGGCCTGACGCTGGCGCGGGCGGTTGGGTATCACATTGAGCGGAGGGTGTTTCTCAACGCCAATCGTACGGTCGTTCTCTAGATCGCCATCGCTGGCAAGCCAGCTCCCACAGGATTCGGTGTTGGATTTTGATTCTGTAAACGACACAAATCCCTGTGGGAGCTGGCTTGCCAGCGATGAGGCCCTGACAGGCAACACATAAACAGCATCTGTACCCGAGCACTCAACGCGCTGCCTGCCTGGGCAACGCGGTTCCATAAAAACAACAGCGAGGTGAAAGCATGTCTGGCAATCGTGGTGTGGTGTATCTCGGCGCTGGCAAGGTCGAAGTACAGAAAATCGACTATCCGAAAATGCAGGACCCGCGCGGTCGCAAGATCGAGCACGGGGTCATTCTCAAAGTGGTTTCCACCAATATCTGTGGCTCCGACCAACACATGGTGCGCGGCCGTACCACGGCGCAGACCGGTCTGGTGCTGGGTCACGAGATCACCGGCGAGGTGATCGAAAAAGGCTCCGACGTCGAAAACCTGAAAATCGGTGATCTGGTTTCCGTGCCGTTCAACGTCGCTTGCGGGCGCTGCCGTTCCTGCAAAGAGCAACACACAGGCGTCTGCCTGACCGTCAACCCGGCCCGTGCCGGTGGCGCTTACGGTTACGTCGACATGGGCGACTGGACCGGTGGCCAGGCCGAATATGTGCTGGTGCCGTACGCTGACTTCAACCTGCTGAAACTGCCGGACCGCGACAAGGCCATGGAGAAAATCCGTGACCTGACCTGCCTCTCCGACATCCTCCCGACCGGTTATCACGGCGCAGTGACGGCGGGCGTTGGCCCGGGCAGCACTGTTTACATCGCCGGCGCTGGCCCGGTCGGCCTGGCCGCTGCCGCTTCCGCACGTCTGCTCGGCGCTGCGGTAGTGATCATCGGCGACGTCAACACCATCCGCCTGGCCCACGCCAAGGCGCAGGGTTTTGAAATCGTCGACCTGTCCAAGGACACGCCGCTGCACGAACAGATCGCCGCATTGCTGGGTGAACCGGAAGTGGATTGCGCGGTGGACTGTGTTGGTTTCGAAGCTCGCGGCCATGGTCACGACGGCGTAAAAGCCGAAGCGCCGGCCACCGTGCTCAACTCGCTGATGGGCGTGGTGCGTGTGGCCGGCAAGATCGGTATCCCAGGCCTGTACGTCACCGAAGATCCAGGTGCGGTGGACGCTGCCGCAAAAATGGGCAGCCTGAGCATTCGCTTCGGTCTGGGCTGGGCCAAGTCGCACAGCTTCCACACCGGCCAGACCCCAGTGATGAAGTACAACCGTCAACTGATGCAGGCGATCATGTGGGATCGCATCAACATCGCCGAAGTGGTGGGGGTGCAGGTGATCAGTCTGGATCAGGCGCCGGAAGGTTACGGCGAGTTCGATGCGGGTGTGCCGAAGAAGTTTGTGATTGATCCGCATAAGTTGTTTAGTGCGGCGTAAGGTTTTACGCAATAGAAAACGGCGCCATTGAGGCGCCGTTTTTCATGGGGGGCGGGAATTTCCTTCCGCTTTTACTCAATTTCAACTTCTTCTGCTTGCATTCCTTTCTGCCCTTTAGCAGAAATGTAACTAACGGATTGTCCTTCCTTCAGAGTCTTGAACCCATCAGCCTTGATTGCTTTGAAATGAACGAAGAGGTCATCGCCGCCATTCTTCGGCGTGATGAAACCAAACCCCTTTTCATCGTTGAACCACTTGACCGTGCCTCTCTCTTTACCTGCCATGTCTTTGCTTCCCGCTTCGATTGATTGGTGAAAACATTTACAAAACAACAGAAGAATGAGGATGCTTGAGAAAGTCCTCGTCCTGAGCCAGTTTTATATCGACTGCGTAATATTGACCGTTATCACCACGCACAAGATCATAAGTAACCTTCTGCCCCGCTTTGATGTATTTAATGATCGGATCGTCCGGGCTGATGCAAAAGATGATCGGCGGGACATCTGATTCGAGCAGTTGATCGCGCGGACTGAGTTGCTTTTCCATCACCGTATCTCCCGTTGAATGACCGTTAGTTGCACCTCGCTTTCTTCGAACAATTGACACACCAGCAGCTTATTCCAGCCTGGATCGCTAAACACCTGTCAGATCTGACAGGTGTTTAGTTCTTTTTGAAATATTGATTTGCATGACAAGCAATTAACGACCTAAAAAGATCTCAGCCCTAGGGTTGTTTCGCGAATTTGAAGTCTTGCGGGTAGGTCAGCCTTGATAAGGCGCTGGAAGGTATGGCGAGTTCGATACGGGCGTGCCGAAGAAGTTTGTGATTGATCCGCATAAGTTGTTTAGTGCGGCGTAAGGCTTAAGCTCGATACAAAACGGCGACTTCAGGGTCGCCGTTTTTTTTAGAGCCAAGGTCAAAAGCTACCCTCATCGGAACGCCGCCCGCCCAGCCCTCTCCCGGGGG
>NZ_AKJR01000041.1:0-16038 GCF_000282235.1 Pseudomonas sp. GM24
TCAAGGAGTTTTCCGTTTCGTCTGCGCCGGAAGTGGGGCGAATTATAGACATCTGAAATCTGTCGTCAAGCGTTAATTGCGCTTTTCTATCGATCCGGGGAAAAAGGACTCTTCTATATAGACGTAACTCGATCGAATGCGCAGTATATTGCCCAACACCAATAATAATGCCTTGCTCTCACCTTGGACGATGCCACGTAATGAATGACCAGCCACGCTCTCTTGCCTCAATGCTGTTTCCGGTTGGCCTGCTATTAATAGCCATGGCGTCGATCCAGTCAGGAGCTTCTTTGGCCAAAAGCATGTTCCCTATCGTTGGCGCCCAGGGAACCACCACGCTGCGGCTGATCTTCGCCAGCGTGATCATGCTGTTAATACTGCGTCCATGGCGCGCGAGGCTGACCGCCAAATCACTGCGTACAGTCCTCGTCTACGGCATGGCATTGGGCGGCATGAACTTCCTCTTCTATATGTCACTGCAAACGGTGCCGTTGGGAATTGCCGTCGCCCTCGAATTTACCGGGCCACTGGCCGTAGCCATCCTTGCTTCCCGCCGTGCCATCGACTTTCTCTGGATTGCCCTGGCTGCCGCCGGCTTGATGCTGCTGATTCCAACAGGCACAACCAGCGCCGGAATCGATCTGGTGGGCGCCGGGTATGCACTGGGAGCCGGTGTCTGCTGGGCGCTATACATTCTGTTCGGTCAGAAGGCCGGCGCCGATAACGGTGTAACGACGGCAGCTCTGGGGGTAATGATCGCAGCGCTGTTCGTGGCCCCTATCGGCATCGTGCATGCTGGTTCAGCCCTATTGACCCCTTCGTTGATCCCGATTGCCATCGGCGTCGCCATTCTGTCCACCGCCCTGCCCTATACACTGGAGATGGTCGCCCTCACCCGCCTCCCGGCACGCACTTTCGGCACATTGATGAGTATCGAACCGGCCTTCGGAGCCCTCTCAGGCCTGTTGTTCCTGCACGAATTCCTCACACTGTCACAATGGATGGCGATCCTGTGCATTATTCTGGCATCCGTCGGCGCAACCATGACCATGGGGAGTGCTGCGAAACCCGCCATCGCGGCTGATTGAAAGAGGATTCGACGAAGGTCTGGCAATTGACGCGCATTTAGGCCATGTTTAGACCTGTAACCCAATGCCAGACATGGATTTTTTCGGACAGGGATTTCAAAAGCTTAGAGCGCACGCGAACACAGGCAAACCCGAGCATTAGACTCGTGGCCGTTATAAGGACGGTAATGAAACGAATTTTGATACTGATCGCCATACTGGCAGTTGCAGGTTGTGCGGCGACTTCGGAAACTCAGGTAAAACGCGGGAAAAAAGGGCTGCACATCAACTGCTCAGGGCTATCGTCCTCCTGGGACAAGTGCTACGCCAGTGCCGCCAATGCCTGCTTGCCGAAGGGCTACAAGGTCATCGCAAAATCCGGTGACGCCGTGGAAGAACCCGGCGATTACCCGTTCGGTCTCAATCCTGCGGGCTACACCAGCCGCAGCATGATTGTCATCTGTAAATAGATCAGCGCTGCCCGGCAATCTGCCGGCCAATTTCTTCATGGCTGGACTTCAGCACCGCTTGCTGAACGTCCGGTGTGGCCAACATACGCGCCACCACCAACGCCCCGACGCATTGCGACAGCACCGACCACGCCAGGGTCTCGCTCTCAAGAATCTGTGCCCAACGCTCCTGAAGCCGGCAAATCCACAGCTCGGCCTGCTCGCGCACCAGAACATCCGATCGGGCAATTTCTGCGCCCAACGCCGGCAACGCGCAACCGGCCTCAGGTTGCTCTACGTGAGCCATGCTCAGGTAGTGCTTGAGACAGCGCTCCAGTCGCTCACGATCCCGCGTGCCCTCCCCCCCCAATCGTTCAAGGCTTTGACCCAACTCGCGTTCGACGATGGCAGTGAACAACGCATCTTTCGATGAGAAATGGCTGTAGAACGCCGCACCGCTCAATCCGATAGCCTTCATCAAACCATCAACGCCCACCGTGGAAAAACCGGAACGCTTTGCTGACAGCGCGCTGCTCTGCAGCAGCTTTTCCCGTGTTTCCAACTTGTGACTGGCGGAGTAACGCATGTATTTGCCCTCGAATCGACTGCCTTGACGTTGTCTGGATCCTAGCATAACGTTCGTTCACTTAACGATCGTTTAATAAAGGCAATCACCCATGAATAACAAGAAGGTCATATTGGTTGTCGGCGCTGGCGATGCCACGGGCGGAGCGATTGCAAAGCGTTTTGCCAAAGAGGGACTCATCGCCTGCGTCACCCGACGCAGCGCCGACAAATTGCAGCCGCTAGTGGACGCGATCAAGGCTGAAGGCGGTGAAGCTCACGGTTTTGCCTGCGATGCGCGCAAAGAAGAAAACGTCATTGCTCTGATTGAAGACATCGAGACTCGCCTCGGTCCGATCGAAGCTTTTGTGTTCAATATCGGCGCCAATGTGCCATGCAGCATTCTTGAAGAAACCGCACGCAAGTATTTCAAGATTTGGGAAATGGCCTGCTTCTCAGGGTTCCTCAATGCCCGTGAAGTGGCCAAACGCATGGTCACACGCCAACGCGGCACTATCCTGTTCACCGGTGCCACCGCCGGACTTCGCGGCGCATCCGGGTTTGCCGCCTTCGCCGGAGCCAAACACGGTATCCGCGCGCTGGCACAAAGCATGGCGCGGGAACTGGGGCCAATGAACATCCACGTCGCCCACGTCGTAGTCGATGGTGCGATCGACACCGATTTCATTCGCAACAGTTTCCCCGAGAAGTACGCCACCAAAGATCAGGACGGCATCCTCAATCCCGAGCACATCGCCGAGAACTACTGGTATCTGCACAGTCAGCCACGGGATGCCTGGACGTTCGAGCTGGATCTGCGCCCCTGGAACGAACGCTGGTAAGCCCCCCCGCCATAACAATAACGACAGAGACGCGAAAATGACGAAAACCGTGGAGTTCTATTTCGACCTCGGCAGCCCTGCCACCTACCTGGCCTACACCCAGTTACCGAAGATTTGCGCCGAGACCAACAGCGAGCTGATCTACATCCCGATGCTGCTCGGTGGCGTCTTCAAGGCAACCGGCAACGCTTCACCGGCGATGATTCCGGCGAAGGGTCGGTACATGTTTGAGGATCTGGATCGCTACGCAAAACGCTACGGGGTGCCGCTGAAATTCAATCCGCACTTCCCGATCAACACACTGATGTTGATGCGTGCGGTAACCGGCATCCAGTTGCGTCAGCCAGCACGCTTTCAGGCGTTTATCGATTGTCTGTTCACGGCGCTATGGGTTGAAGGGCGCAGCCTCGACGAACCGGCGATTGTCGCTACTGTGCTGAGCGAACACGGTTTCGATCCGCAGGAAGTACTGGCGCTGAGCAACGATGAATCCGTCAAAGCAGCGCTTAAGGAGAACACCGAAACCGCTGTTAAACGTGGTGTTTTCGGAGCACCCAGCATGTTTATCGGCGATCAACTGTTCTTCGGCCAGGATCGGCTGGACTTCGTTGCGGAAGCCTTGCGCCAAGGCTAAACGATCATTCAGGCGCTGAACACAGCGCCTGAATCCCAGCCGATCAGATCGCCGCAGTACGGGTGTTCAGCCATTCCAGCGCCGCACCCTCAAGCAATGGACTCAAGCGCTCACGCACTTGCGCGTGGTAGGCGTTGAACCACTGTTTCTCTTCTTCAGTCAGCAACGCCGGCAGCAGGCAACGCGTGTCGATCGGGCACAGCGTCAAGGTTTCAAACTTGAGGAATTCTCCGAATTCGCTGCTGCCCGCCTCGCGGTTCATCGCCAGGTTCTCGATCCGCACGCCCCAACGACCCGGACGGTAGGTGCCTGGCTCGATCGAAGTAATCATCCCCGGCTGCATGGCCGTCTGCGGTGCAGGCGCGGCCTGATAAGCGATCACCTGTGGACCTTCATGGACGTTGAGGAAGTAGCCAACGCCATGACCGGTGCCGTGACCGTAATCGACGCTTTCGGCCCAGATCGGCGCACGGGCAATAGCATCGAGCAGCGGCGAGAGAATGCCTTTCGGGAACTGCGCGCGCGACAGGGCAATCACGCCCTTCAACACGCGCGTGCAATCGCGCTTCTGCTCTTCGCTCGGCGTACCAACCGGCACCATTCGCGTGATGTCCGTGGTGCCGCCCAGGTATTGACCACCCGAGTCGATCAGCAGCAAGCCGTCGCCTTCGATTACCGCGTGTTCTTCTTCGGTGGCGTGGTAATGCGGCATGGCGCCATTGGCGTTGAACGCGGCAATGGTGTTGAAACTCAGCGAGACATAATCCGGACGACGCTCACGGGCAGCGGTGAGTTTTTCGTCGATGGTCAGTTCGGTAATGCGCTCGCGCCCCCAAGCCGATTCCAGCCAGGCGAAAAACTCGCACAGCGCCGCGCCATCCTGCTCCATCGCTTTGCGGATATGTGCAGCGTCCGCTTCACTTTTCTGCGACTTGGCCAACGTGGTCGGGTTCAGGCCTTCGACCAGCTTCACCGTGCTGTCGAGGTTATCCAGCAAACCGCTGGTAACGCGCGCCGGATCAACCAACAAACTCGCGCCACTCGGCACGGCACGCAGGGCATCAGCGACTTCGCTGTAATCACGCAACGTCACGCCGTCCGTCTCAAGCACCGAGCGCAAATCTGCATCGACCTTGCTTAACGCTACGAACAACGTGGCCTGCTGCTGACCGATCAACGCAAACGAAACAAACACCGGGTTGAACGACACATCGCCGCCGCGCAAGTTGAACAACCAGGCAATGTCGTCGAGGGTGGCGATGAAATGCCAGTCAGCGCCGCGCTCTTGCAGGGTTTCGCGTAGCTTGGCCAGTTTCTCGCCACGGCTGACCGTCGCTTGCGGTGGCAGATGCTGATAGATCGGTGCGTTCGGCAGGCTCGGGCGATCGCGCCAGACTTCTTGCAGCAGATCAATGTCGGTGCGCAGACGTGCGCCGCGTGCTTCCAGTTTGCTGCTCAGGGTACGCGCCGAAGACACGGCCATCACCGCACCGTCAACCGCGACCACACCACCTTCCGGTGTCTGCTCGGCAAGCCAGTCCAGCGGGCTCGGTTGACCCGGTTGCAACTTGACCAGTTCGATGCCGCTGCCCTTGAGTTCTTTGCTCGCCTGCTCCCAGTAACGACTGTCGGCCCAGACGCCGGCGAAATCAGCGGTGACAATCAACGTCCCGACCGAACCATGGAAGCCCGACAACCACTGCCGACCCTGCCAGTAACCCGGCAGATATTCCGACAAATGCGGGTCGGCGGACGGCACCAACAGCGCATGAATGCCTTCGCGGCGCATCAGTTCACGGGTGTGCGCCAGGCGCTGGGGCACCGATCCTTCGGTCGAGGTCTGGGTACTCATCATGTCTCCTGCTAATCACTTCATCGTTATTGTTCGTCGCCGTTAAATCGGCTCGTTTAAAGCCCTGTCGCCCAGAATGCCGGAGCACTGGCGCAGGCGGTCTTGATCAGTTCGACGGCCTTGTCGATGTCCTCGGCGGTGGTAAAACGGCCGAGGCTCAAGCGAATGGTGCGTCCGGCCAGATGCGCGTCATGCCCCAGCGCCAACAGCACGTGGGATGGCGTGTTACTGGCGGAGTTGCAAGCCGAGGTCGCGGAGAAAGCAAGCGAATGGCTCAACGCCGCGCTGTTGAATTCGCCTTCGCTGAAGGTCAGGCTCAAGGTGTGCGGAATGCGCTGAGTGGCACAACCATTCAGGCGCACGCCCGGCAGGCTCAGCAGTTGTTCGAGCAAGCGTTCGCGCAGTGCGACGATGGTTTTTTTCTCGACATCGAACGCCTCGGCGGCCAAGGCAAATGCTGCGCCCATCCCGGCAATCTGGTGCGTCGCCAAGGTTCCGGAGCGCAAACCACCTTCGTGACCGCCGCCGTGAATCTGCGCCTGCAACCGCTGCTGTGCCCGCGGGCCGACGTACAACGCGCCGATGCCTTTGGGACCGTAAAGTTTGTGCGCCGAAAACGACATCAGATCCACCGGCCATTGCCCCAGATCGATGGCCACTTTGCCGGCGCCTTGCGCCGCGTCGACATGGAACAACGCCTCGCGACTGCGCACCACTTCGCCAATCGCTTGAACATCATTGACGGTGCCCAACTCGTTGTTGACCAGCATCAGCGACACCAGAAAGGTGTCGTCGCGCATGGCTTCGCTGACCGCTTGCGGGGTGATCAGGCCATCGGCGTCCGGCACCAGATAGGTCACGGCGATGCCGGCGTCCTGCAACTGGCGGGCGGTATCGAGGATGGCTTTGTGTTCGATCTGGCTGGTAATGATATGGCCGCCGGACACGCCGCGCGCCTGGGCCACACCTTTAAGGGCAAGGTTGTTGGACTCGGTGGCACCGGAGGTCCAGACGATCTGCTCAGCATTGGCGCCGACCAGTTCGGCGACCTGCCGGCGGGCCTGCTCGACCGTGTGTCGGGCCTGCTGGCCGAACGCGTGGGAGCTGGAAGCCGGGTTGCCAAAGTTACCGTGAAACCCCAGACACTCGATCATCACCTGGATGACCCGCTCGTCCACCGGGGTCGTGGCGGCGTAATCGAAATACAACGGACGTGTGTTCATAAAAGACTCGCAGAGCGTGTTCCGGGATCAGGAGGCTCGTGTCTGCAAACGGTACGGCGCAGCCTTGTGAGCTGCGCGTCGGTTCGAGAGCGTCATCAATACCTGATCGGATGCCGTTAAAGAAGAACAACTTCATTCAAAGTGCGTAGGAACGCTCCTGAAGTCGAGCTTAACAGGCATCCGGCCTGCGGTTGAAGCGATGCGTCAGCTAAAGCTTTCGAGAAGTAACGGGTACAGCGAAATCACCAGCAGTGCGGCCATGCCCCAGTTGAACACGCGCAACCAGCGCGGATCCTTCAAGACATTGCGCAACAACGTACCGCAAGCTGCCCAGACGCCGACGCTCGGCAGGTTAATGATGGCGAATACCGCAGCAATCACCACCACATTGGTGAAATAGCCCTGCATCGGCGTGTAGGTGCTGATGGCGCCGATGGCCATGATCCACGCCTTGGGATTGACCCACTGAAACGCGGCGGCGCCAAGGTAGCTGATCGGCTTCGCCTCGCCTGCGGCGCTGTCACCGACCGGTCCCGAGTGAGCGATTTTCCACGCCAGATACAGCAGATACGCCGCGCCGACATAGCGCAGAACCGTATAAAGAATCGGATAGCTCTGAAACACCGCGCCGAGGCCAAAGCCCACGGCCACCACCAGAACGAAAAAGCCACAGGTAATTCCGAGCATATGCGGGATGGTGCGGTTGAAGCCGAAGTTAACCCCCGATGCCAGCAACATGGTGTTGTTCGGCCCCGGCGTAATCGAGGTGACAAGGGCAAACAGGGCAAAGCCCAACAGCAGGTCAAGCGAGAGGGTCATGGCAGGCAATCCATCAGGGTCATTCAGGTGTTGACCCTATCCCACACCGCCCGGCAAGCCCACGGACAGTTGGGTAAAACTTCGAGCAGTACAGTTTGCTTTCAGCTTGGGCGACCGTGCAGCTGTACGGCACGTTCGGCACTCATTTCAGCTTTTTTGTCGAACTGGGTCTGACCGAGTAATTGCGCTTTTTTCGCGTGGTATTCGTCGAAGGACAGGCCGCTGCGATTGAGCGCTTCCATCGCCAATTCGCGGGATTCTTCATCAGTATAAGGGCGCAGTTCCGGCGAAACGTGTCCGGCACAACCGGCGAGTACAGAGACAGCGAGCAACAGCGAAACGGTCAGTAAACGATTCATGGGAGCGTCCTGGCGAGCAATGGGGAGTCGATGGACAAAGGCTACGCCCCGGCACGCCCGCGCAGAAATCAACGCTCTCAATAGTGGCTATCAGGAAATCGACACAAACTGCCGCATATCTCTTAACGATCTATAAATATCGATTAACGTTCTTTTACGGAATAACAAACAGCCTTTATAACTCCATCCATGCGCTGAGCACTGTTGCTCCAGCAACTGTTGCTCAGTCAACACCGATTCAACAAAGCGCCTCGCTACTCACAGGGGCGACCGCCACTCTAACGCTCAACGCCCTGTAAACCGGGGCTTCCAGGAATTGGTACAGCGCTTGCTCAGACCCGGTGACTCATTCACTGCTCGCTGAGCAACTGTTGAAAAAAGGAACTGATCATGTCGCGTCCCCTGAAAGTCGTCGCCCTCTCCGGCGGCACCTGGCGTCCGTCCCGTACTCTGGTGCTGACCCAGGCCTTGCTCGCCGAACTGGCTGGGCACCTGACCATCGAAAGCCATTTGATCGAACTCGGTGATATCGCTCGTCCGCTCGGCGCTGCGCTATCGCGTCAGGAACTCAGTGCGGAAGTTGAAGCCGAGTTGCAGGCCATCGAGCAGGCCGATCTGCTGATTGTTGCCGCGCCGGTTTATCGCGGTTCCTACCCGGGTCTGCTCAAGCATCTGTTCGACCTGATCGACCTCAACGCCCTGATCGACACCCCGGTGCTGCTCGCTGCTACCGGCGGCAGCGAACGTCATGCGCTGGTCCTCGATCACCAGTTGCGCCCGCTGTTCAGCTTCTTCCAAGCCATGACCTTGCCGATCGGCGTGTACGCCACCGAAGCCGACTTCGCCGATTACCAGATCACCAGCGAACTGTTGAAGGCGCGCATCCGCCTCGCCGCCGAACGCGCGGCGCCGCTGTTCGCCACACAAATCAAACCCTTGCTGAAAATCGCCTGAGGAGCCGTTCATGGATGTTTTCTGGTTCCTGCCGACCCACGGCGATGGCCACTATCTGGGCACCACTCAAGGCGCGCGCCCGGTCACTCTCAATTATCTGAAACAGGTGGCGCAGGCCGCTGACAGTCTCGGCTACCACGGCGTGCTGATTCCCACCGGGCGCTCCTGCGAAGACTCGTGGGTGATCGCCTCGGCGCTGGTGCCGCTGACTGAACGCCTGCGTTATCTGGTGGCGATCCGTCCGGGGATCATCTCGCCGACAGTCTCGGCGCGCATGGCTGCGACGCTTGATCGGCTGTCCAACGGGCGCTTGCTGATCAACGTGGTGACCGGCGGCGATCCGGACGAGAACCGTGGCGACGGCAGTTTCCTCAGCCACGCCGAGCGCTATGAAGTCACCGATGAATTCCTGAAGATCTGGCGTCGCGTGTTGCAAGGCGAAGCGGTGGATTTCGACGGCAAGCACCTGAAGGTGCAGAACGCCAAAGCGCTGTATCCGCCAGTGCAGAAACCCTATCCGCCGCTGTATTTCGGTGGTTCATCCGATGCCGCGCATGATCTGGCCGCCGAACAAGTTGACGTCTATCTGACCTGGGGCGAACCACCGGCCGCCGTCGCGGAAAAACTCGCCGACGTGCGCGAACGCGCGGCGCGGCATGGGCGCAAGGTGAAGTTCGGCATCCGCCTGCATGTGATCGTGCGCGAGACCGCCGAAGAGGCCTGGAAAGCCGCCGACAAACTGATCGAACACATCAGCGACGAAACCATTGAAGCGGCGCAGAAATCCTTTTCGCGCTTCGACTCCGAGGGTCAGCGGCGCATGGCCGCATTGCACGATGGCCGTCGCGACAACCTCGAAATCGCCCCGAACCTGTGGGCCGGCGTCGGTCTGGTGCGCGGCGGTGCCGGTACGGCATTGGTCGGTGATCCGCAGCAAGTGGCGGCGCGGATCAAGGAATACGCAGATCTGGGCATCGAGAGTTTCATCTTCTCCGGTTACCCGCATCTGGAAGAGGCTTACCGCTTTGCCGAGCTGGTGTTCCCGCTGTTGCCCGAGCCTTATGCGAGTCTGGCCGGGCGTGGCGTGACCAATCTGACCGGGCCGTTTGGCGAAATGATTGCCAATGATGTGTTGCCCACAAAAGCCTCCGCCTAAACCGGATCTCTTGTGTAGGAGCTGCCGCAGGCTCGGGCCGCGATCGGACGATCTTTTGACTTTGATTTTCTAAAAACCAGATCAAAAGATCGTCCGATCGCGGCCCGAGCCTGCGGCAGCTCCTACAAGGGCAGTACAAATTCAGGAGTGTTGGTGTGACCGCCAAACCGCAAAGTACTTTGTTATCCCCGTTGCAAACCGCCCGCCAACTGGCCGCCGAATTTGCCCTGACCGCCGTCGAACGCGACGAACGTGGCGGCACACCGAAGGCCGAGCGCGATGCCCTGCGCGACAGCGGCCTGCTGGCCCTGAGCATTCCCACCCGCTACGGCGGCCTCGGCGCAAGCTGGAGCGAAACCCTGCAGGTCGTTCGCGAGTTCGCCAAGGTCGACAGCTCGATTGCTCACGTCTTCGGTTTCCATCATTTGATGCTCGCCACCGTGCGCCTGTTTTCCCGGCCGGAACAATGGCAGCCGTGGTTCGAACAGACCGCGCGGCAGAACTGGTTCTGGGGCAACGCACTGAACCCGCTCGACACCCGTACCGTGGTCAAGGACCTCGGTGGCTGGCGCGAGTTTTCCGGGAAGAAAAGCTTCTGCTCCGGCGCCAGTGATTCACAAATGCTGATCGCTTCGGCGGTCGATGAAAGTGCCGGCGGCAAATTGCTGATCGCGGCGATTCCCAGCGGCCGCAGTGGCATCACCCTGCACAACGACTGGAACAATATCGGCCAGCGTCAGACCGACAGCGGCAGCGCCACGTTTGAACGGGTCCGGGTCGAAGAGTCGGAACTGCTGCTCGATCCCGGCCCGCTGAGCACGCCGTTTGCGTGCTTGCGACCGCTAATCGCGCAGCTGACCTTCACGCATATGTTTCTCGGAATTGCCGAAGGCGCTTTCGAGGAGGCGCGGCAATACACCCTCAGCGAAACCCGGCTCTGGCATAAGTCCTCGGCGCGCGATGTGCGTGAAGATCCGTACGTGCTCGCCCATTACGGCGAGTTCTGGGTGGCGCTGGAAGGCATCCGCCTGTTGGTCGAACGCGCGGCGGCGTTGCTCGATGAGGCCTGGGCCAAAGGCGCGAACCTCAGCGCCGAAGAACGCGGCCAAGTCGCGACAGCGATTGCCACCGCGAAAGTTGCCGCCAGCCGTCAGGGCCTGGAGATTTGCAGCCGTTTGTTCGAAGTGACCGGCGCGCGCTCCACTCACGCGTCCCTGCGCCTCGATCGCCACTGGCGCAACCTGCGCACGCAAACCCTGCACGACCCGCTGGACTACAAACTCCATGAGTTGGGCGACTGGGCGCTGAATCAGTCGCTGCCGGTGCCGACCTTCTATTCCTGACCTGCCTGCATTTGAACTAAAAAGAAGGACGAGCCCATGCAACTGCTGACCCTACCGCCCTCCCCCGCGCTCGCCACGTCGATCCGCGCCACTGCGCAGGTGTTCGAGGACCCGAAGTCCCAGGCCCTGCTCGCACATTTACAGCAGGTTGCGCCGAGTGAAGCGAGTGTGCTGATCATCGGCGAGACCGGTACCGGCAAAGAACTGGTAGCGCGGCATATTCATAACCTCAGCAATCGCCGTCATCGGCCGTTTATCGCGGTCAATTGCGGGGCGTTTTCCGAATCACTGGTGGAAGCGGAGTTGTTCGGTCATGAAAAAGGCGCGTTCACCGGCGCGCTGAGCGCCAAGGCCGGATGGTTCGAGGAAGCGGATGGTGGCACCTTGTTTCTCGATGAGATCGGCGATCTGCCGATGGCGATTCAGGTGAAGTTGCTGCGCGTTTTGCAGGAACGCGAAGTGGTGCGACTGGGCTCGCGCAAAAGCATTCCCATCGATGTACGGGTACTGGCGGCGACCAATGTGCAGCTGGAAAAAGCCATCAATGCCGGTCATTTCCGCGAGGATCTGTATTACCGCCTCAACGTGGTCAATCTGGAACTGAGCCCGTTGCGCGAGCGTCCTGGCGACATACTGCCGCTGACCCGCCATTTCATCGAGGCCTACAGCCAGCGCCTCGGTTACGGGCGGGTCAGCATCAGCCCCGGCGCCGAACACAAACTGCGCGCTTACAGTTGGCCGGGCAATATTCGCGAGCTGGAGAACGTCATCCATCACACCTTGCTGATCTGCCGCAACGGCGTGATCGAACGCGATGATTTGCGTCTGTCGAACCTGCGCATCGAACGCCCGGACGATCATCACAGCAGTGCCGATGATTCACCGGAGGCCTTACTGGAACAGGCCTTTCAAAAACTCTTCGCGCAACAGGCCGGCGCGCTGCACGAAAAAGTCGAAGACGCTTTGCTGCGCGCGGCGTATCGCTTCTGCCATTACAACCAGGTGCACACCGCCGCGTTGCTCGGTCTGAGCCGCAACGTCACCCGCACGCGACTGATCAAGATCGGCGAACTGGCGGTAAACAAGCGGCGGCTCACGGAGAATCTGCAGGGCGAACGCCTGATCCAGTTGTCGATCTAGCCGACCAGGTGGCAATGCAGCGCATCGTCGTGACTGCGGGCGATGCTGCTCAGCACCTGAAACGAGTTGAAGGTGACGGTTTTCGCCTGATGGGTGTGAATCAGTTGCCAGAAGTCCTGCTCGCCGCTTTCGAAGCTGCGAAATGCCGCTTCACCCGCCTCGCGGGACTGCCATTGGAGGAAACTCAGCACGCGCCGGCCGTCATCGCTGGCCTGCACACTGGCGCTGACAAAACCGGCATAACGTTGCGCCAGGCGCTCGGTTTGCATTGATAGTGCAGTGACCAAGGCGGGTTGTTGGCGTGGTTCGATTTCGAATTCGATCAATTGGGTAAAACTGCGGTTGTTCATGGAATGCCCCCACTCAGCGTAAGACAAGCCTTGCGACTCGAAGACCTGCAGGGTAAAACCTCTAGTTAAGTCAAGGTCAAGAGCTGTCTTCAAATGATCAGCAAAGAAAATGTGCACAAACAGTTAACGGTTGGTGAAGTCGCAGCGCGCAGTGGCGTGGCCGTCACCGCCCTGCACTTTTATGAATCCAAAGGCCTGATCAAGAGCCAGCGCAATGCCGGCAATCAGCGGCGCTATCCGCGCGAAGTACTGCGCCGCGTAGCGTTGATCAAAGTCGCGCAGCGGCTGGGGATTCCGCTGGCGGAAATTGGCGAGGCATTGAAAATCCTCCCGGAGGATCGTGCGCCCAGCGCGGCAGACTGGAAAATCCTCTCACAGCAATGGCGACAGGAACTGGACGCGCGGATCGAGCAACTGACGCTGCTGCGCGATCGGCTCAATGGCTGCATCGGTTGTGGCTGTTTGTCGATGGAGGCCTGTCCGCTGCGCAATCAGGGCGATGTACTCGGCGAACAAGGGCCTGGCCCGCATTTTCCAAAGGATTGACTGCTCGTCGGGCAAAAGTCTGCACGGCGAGGACGGTTCTATAGTGAATCTTCCACAAATTCGGTGGAGTCCTGTCCCATAGAACAACAATTCAGGGAGAACGTCATGAGCGTCAAACCCATTCCCGAGGGGTATCACAGCATTACCCCGTATCTCGGCATCCACAAAGCCGCCGAGGCCATCGACTTCTATAAAACAGCCTTCGGCGCCACCGAGGTCATGCGTCTGGCCATGCCTGACGGCGGCATCGGCCACGCCGAACTGCGCATCGGCGACAGCGCGATCATGCTCGGTTCGCCCTGTGATCAGGGGCCGTTGAGTAATCCTGATCAAGCCGTGTCAGTTGGTTTGCATCTGTATGTGACCGATGTCGACAAGTCCTTTCAGCGAGCGCTGGATGCCGGAGCGAAGGCGGTGTCGGAGGTCAAGGACCAGTTTTACGGTGATCGCAGCGGGACGTTGAAGGATCCGTATGGGCATCTGTGGTTTCTCGCCTCGCGCAAGGAAGATCTGACTGAAGAGCAGATCAAGCAGCGGGCGATGGAGATGTTTAGTCAGGGTTGAGAGTTGCAGTGTCTGCAATGGCGCTATCGCGAGCAGGCGAAGGCCTACAGGGGAACGCATTTCAACTGTAGGCCTTCGCCTGCTCGCGATGAGGCCATAACTATCAACACCCATCACACTTCATGAACCGGCCCACCACGCTTTGCCCCTTGCCGCAAACGCCGGACGATTTCAGGATGCAGCCAACCAGAACCCTGAAAAAGGATCAGCCCGATGTTTGCCGGATTCCGCAAAGACCAGCGCCACGTCAACGGCGTCGACATTGCCTACCGCCTCGGCGGCAGCGGCCCGGGCCTGTTGCTGTTGCACGGGCACCCGCAGACCCACGTGATCTGGCACAAGATTGCCGAACAACTGGCCGAACACTTCAGCGTGGTCGCCGCCGACCTGCGCGGTTACGGCGACAGCAGTCGCCCGGCCGCCGATGAGCTGCACGTTAATTACTCGAAACGCGAAATGGCCCGCGACAATGTCGAGTTGATGCAGGCGCTGGGCTTCGAGCAGTTTTCGATTCTCGCTCACGACCGTGGCGCGCGGGTCGCCCATCGCCTCGCCCTCGATCACCCGGATGCCGTGCAACGGATGATGCTGCTCGACATCGCGCCAACCCTGTCGATGTACGCGCAAACCAACGAAGCCTTTGCTCGCGCGTATTGGCACTGGTTCTTCCTGATCCGCCCGGCGCCATTGCCGGAAACCTTGCTCGAAGCCAATCCCGAAGGTTATCTGCGCAGCGTCATGGGCAGCCGCAGCGCCGGGCTCAAGCCGTTTACCGATGCAGCCTTCGGCGAATACCTGCGCTGCCTGCAACAACCGGGCAGCGCCCGTGGCATCTGCGAAGACTATCGCGCCAGCGCCGGCATCGATCTTGAGCACGACCGCGCCGACATCGCTGCCGGGCATCACCTGAGTCTGCCGCTGCGCGTGTTGTGGGGCGCCGAAGGCACCGTCGGCCGTTGCTTCGATCCGCTCAAGGAATGGCAACACGTGGCGACTGACGTCAGCGCTCAGGCATTGCCCGCCGGCCATTACCTTGCCGAAGAAGTCCCTGAACTGTTGCTTGGCGAAGCACTGGCCTTTTTGCGCTGAGCCGAGCCGCCGGATCTCGGTGCTATGCTGGCGGCTTCTGCCGCCAGTGTTCGTTTTGACATGCCACAGAAGAAAGACAGCGTGCCCCTGCCCGAAGACTTGCGCGTGCTACTCACCGTGATCCGCAAGAACGGCTTTGCCGCCGCAGCGGATGAACTCGGCCTGTCGCCGGCCTATGTCAGCAAACGCATCCAGATTCTTGAAACCACCCTTGGCACTCGCCTGCTGCACCGCACCAGTCGTCGCGTCTCGCTGACCGAGGACGGCGAACGGGTGCAGCGCTGGGCGTTGCGCATTCTCGATGACTTCCAGCAACTGCACGACGAACTGTCCGACGCCCACGACAGCCCGCGTGGGCGCTTGCACCTCTGCAGCAGTTTCGGTTTCGGTCGCAATCATGTGGCGCCGGCGGTGTCGCTGCTGGCCGAACGTTATCCAGACCTGGAGATTCGCCTCGACCTGTTCGACCGGGTGGTGGACATCATCAACGAAGGCTTCGACCTGGAGATCCGCGTTGGCGATGACATTCCGGGCCAGCACATCGGCCGGTGTCTGGTCAGTAACCGCCGAGTGCTGTGCGCCGCCCCCGGTTATCTGCAAACTCGCGGCACGCCGCAGACGCTGGACGAATTGCAACAGCACGATTGCCTGGTGATCAAGGAACGCGACAACGCCTTCGGTATCTGGCATCTGGATCGCGACGGCGGGCAAGAGAGCGTGCGGGTCAGCGGGCCGTTGTCGTCCAACAACGGCGAGATTGTTTTGCAGTGGGCACTCGACGGGCGTGGGGTGTTGTTGCGCTCACTGTGGGATGTGAAACCGCTACTGGAGCAAGGACGCTTGGTGCAGGTGCTGGACGATTACAGCCAGAGCGCCAATGTCTGGGCGGTGTACCCGACACGGCTGGCGCATTCGGGGAAGTTGCGCGCGTGTGTGGAGTTTTTGCAGGCGCATTTCAAAGGATTGTCGTTGTAGCTCAAAACACCACAAAAACCTGTGGGAGCTGGCTTGTCGGAACGCCGCATCGCAGCGATGGCGTCAGCTCAGCCAACACAAATGCTGGAAGTGCCGGCCTCATCGCTGGCAA
>NZ_AKJR01000042.1:0-7338 GCF_000282235.1 Pseudomonas sp. GM24
CACAGGGTTCTCGAGCGGACACAAATATCATGTCCACCTCAAATCACTGTGGGAGCTGGCTTGCCAGCGATGGGGCCAGTGCAGGCAAGACAAAACCATCAAGCACTGCGCGCCTGTAAAAGCTGCGCCGCGCAAAGCGCAATCCGCGCACAGGCATCCGCCAGTTTCACCCGATCCAGCACCAGCCCGATGCGAATATGCCCCGCCGCACTCGGCCCGAACGCCTCACCGGCCAGCACCGACACGCCATAACCCTCCAGCAACCGCTCGGCAAACGCCTGGGCGCCCAGCCCGGTCTGACGCACATCAACCATCACAAACATGCCGCCATCCGGACGGATCGGATACAGCCCCGGGCAACCGCTCAAACGTTCACACACCAGATCCCGGCGGAGGCGATATTCCTCGCACATTTGCGTCACTTCCGGCAGGTCTGACTGCAACGCAATCTCTGCGGCTTTCTGCACAAAATCCGGCAACCCGAACAACATGCTCAGCGACAAATTGACTAAATGCTCGGCCAGCGATGTCGGCCCGATCATCCAGCCGATGCGCCAGCCGGTCATGGCGTGGGATTTCGACAGGCTGTTGATTGTCGCCGTGCGCTCGGCCATGCCCGGCAAACTCGCCGGGCTGACGTGCTGACCTTCATAGAGCAGTTCGCTGTAGACCTCGTCGCTGATCAGCCACAAGTCATGCTGCACGCAGAGCGCCGCCAGTTCCTGCCAGATCAGCAGTGACAGGCTCGCGCCGCTGGGATTGTTCGGGCTGTTGAGCAGCATGGCGCGGGTTTTCGGCGTGATCCGCGCAGCGACATCGAAGGGGTCTACGCGAAAGCCGTTTTCCGGGCGCACCGGCACCGGCACCACTGTCGCGCCGCAAGCGCCAAACACGCCTTCGTAGGTGACGTACATCGGTTCGGCGACAATCACTTCATCGCCTGGATCCAGCAGACATTGCGCCACCGAATACACCGCGCATTGCGCGCCGGGCATAACGATTACGTGGTCGGCTTCGACCGCTTGCCCGCTGCGCTGACGATGCCGTTCGGCAATCAGCTTGCGCAGTGCCAAACGACCGCGTACTTCGGAATAATGGGTATCGCCGGCCAACAAGCTGTCGATCGCGCCGTGAACAATTGGCAGAGGTGTATCGAAATCCGGATCGCCGATGCTCAGCAGCAGGATATCGACACCCTCGGCGCGCAACTCCAGCGCTCGGTCGTGAATCTGCCAGGCAGCGGCTCCCTCCCCGGCGATTCGTTGGGTCAAGGCTGAATAGCGCATGTACGTCTCCTGATGGCGCGGTCTCCAGCCTTCACCGTATCTCAAATCACGAAACGCGCCACCATGGCATTCAAATCCACCGCCAGACGCGACAGTTCGTGGGTCGCGGCGCTGGTCTGGTTGGCCCCGGCAGCCGATTGCGTGGCCAGATCGCGGATGTTGACCAGGTTGCGGTCGACCTCGCGCGACACTTGCGCCTGTTCTTCCGAGGCGCTGGCAATCACCAGGTTGCGCTCGTTGATTTGGTGGATTGATTGGGTGATCTGCTCCAGCGCAACACCGGCCGCGCGGGCCATTTCCAGAGTGGTCTGGGTGCGCTGGTTGCTTTGCTGCATCGACGAAACCGCTTCGCCGGTACCGTTCTGAATGCCGGCGACCATTTTTTCAATCTCTTGGGTCGACTGCGCCGTGCGATGAGCCAGTGCGCGCACTTCGTCCGCCACCACTGCAAAACCCCGCCCGGCCTCACCGGCGCGGGCCGCTTCGATGGCCGCGTTGAGCGCCAGCAGGTTGGTCTGTTCGGCGATGGCGCGGATCACATCGAGCACTTTGCCGATGTCACGGCCCTGCGCGGCGAGACCTTCGATCATGTGCGCGGTGTTCTGCACGTCGTGGGTCATGGTCTGGATGGCGTCGACGGTTTTCACTACTTGATCGCGGCCTTCGCGGGCGGCGTGGGTCGACTGGTTCGAGGCTTCCGAGGTCGACACGGCGTTGCGCGCGACTTCCTCGACGGCGGCGGTCATCTCGTTGACGGCGGTGGCGGCTTGCTCGATTTCGTTGTTCTGCTGCTGCAGGCCACGGGAGGCTTCTTCAGTCACCGCGCTGAGTTCTTCGGCTGCGGCGCCCAGTTGCGTGGCGGAGCCGGCGATCTGCTCGATGGTTTTGCGCAGGTTGCTCTGCATGGTGGCCAGCGCCTGCAGCAACTGCGTCGCTTCGTCCTTGCCGTCGATTTCGATGACTTTGGTGAGGTTGCCGTCAGCAATGGTTTGCGCGGCCTGCACGGCACGGTTCAGCGGCGTGACGATGCTGCGGGTCAGCAGCCAAGCCAGTAGCACCGTGGCAACGGCTGCGAAAACAGCGACGATAATGATGCCGGTGATGGCGCTGTCATAATATTGGCCGGCCTGAATCGAAGCGGTCTTTGCATCGGCGGCGTTCATCGCTATCAGCTTGTTGAGCTGTTCGCCCATCTGGTCGGTGCCGTCCTTGATCCGCGTGTTGATCAGGGTGCGCATCTCGTCGAGTTTGTCCTGGCGCGACAGCTCCATCATCTGGTTCTGCGCTTGCAGGTAGTTGTCCAGCGTGGTCGCAAAGGTCTGGTACAACGCCCGCTCTTCCGGGCCGGCCGGCAGTGCGGCGTAACTGGCCTGGGCGGCGCGAACCTTGTCGACCAGAACGCCGATGCGGGTCTGCGCTTCCTGCAACCCGGCCGCTTCGCGGTTGACCAGCACGCGGAACGACAGAATCCGCAGACGCAGGACGTTTTCTGTCACTACGGCAAGTTGCGTCACGCTGGGCAGTTGCGTCGAATCCATCTCGACGGACGCCTGACGGATGATCGACATGCGGTTGACGGCGAACACGCCGAGCACGATCACCAGCAAGGCGATAAAGGCAAAACCGAGGAAGGCACGGGGCGCGATATTCAGGTTACGCAGGGACATAGTTGAGCTCTCGAAAGATAGAAACTACGAGCGTCCATGCGTCATCACTGGCCCGAGGGGGGCGGGTCCAGTCCGGCGTCACTGTTTTAGGAAGTTATGTGCGCGCCTGTTAGCTGTATCGGCCAGGCTTTAGGAAGATTGCGGGTCAAGAGCAACTATTTTTCAGGGTGTTACAGCAATGAAACACAGTTGGTTGTTTTGTGTAGGAGCTGTCGAGTGGAACGAGGCTGCGATCTTTTGACGTTTAAAAGCAGTATCAAAAGATCACAGCCTTCGGCAGCTGATCAGGCTCAGCGGTCGATAGCGAGCTGCCAGACACGGGCGATGTCCGTCGCGCGTTCACGCAACAGGCGCGGTGCTTCGGCGCAGGCCTGTTCCAGGGACATCGGGCCGCTGGTCACAGCGAATGCCGCGTCGATGCCGTGCTCGTAGAGTTCTTGGTAACCCTCGCCCAAAGTACCGGCAATGACAATCACTGGCACGTCATGCCGTTTGGCAATCCGCGCAACGCCGAACGGCGTCTTGCCACGCAAGGTCTGGGCATCGAAGCGCCCTTCCCCGGTGATCACCAGATCGGCACCTTTGACGGCTTCGGCGAGGCCGACCAGTTCGGCAACCACTTCCACCCCGGCTTGAAATTGCGCACTGAGGAAGGCCTTGGCCGCAAACCCCAAACCACCTGCCGCGCCGCTGCCCGGCTCATCACGAACGTCTTTGCCCAACGCTTGTGCGCACAGTTCGGCGAAGTGCCCCAAGGCCTGATCGAGTTGCTGCACTTGCGCCGGTGAGGCACCTTTCTGCGGGCCGAAAATCACGGAAGCTCCGTGCGGACCGCAGAGTGGGTTATTGACGTCCGCTGCGATATCGAAGCGCACGTGCGCCAGTCGCGGGTCAAGTTCGCTCAAATCGACACGCGCCAGTTGCGCCAAGGCCAAGCCGCCGGGTACCAACGTCTGTCCTTGCGCATCGAGCAACTTCACGCCCAACGCTTGCACCGCACCGGCGCCGCCGTCATTGGTCGCGCTGCCACCAATCGCCAGAATCACCCGTTGCGCGCCGGCATCCAGCGCTGCGCGAATCAGTTCGCCGGTACCGAAAGTGCTGCTGATGCAGGCATCGCGCTGCCCCAGCGGTACCAATTGCAAGCCGCTGGCCTCGGCCATTTCAATGATTGCGGTGTGGTTGTGCGGCAACCAGCCCCATGCAGCGTCGACGGCTGTGCCCAAAGGGCCGCGCACGCGGGTGCGGCGCAGCTCGCCTTCGCACGCGGCAAGGATCGATTCGACCGTACCTTCGCCACCGTCAGCCATTGGGCATTTGACCAAGGTCGCGTGCGGCCAGACCTGAGCAAGGCCGAGGGCAATGGCTTCGGCGACGCCTTGGGCACTGAGGCTGTCCTTGAACGAATCGGGGGCGATGACGATCTTCATGCGAATTCTCCGGTTGCAATGCCCCTCATGCTGCCAGTCTGCCTGAGCGTTGACGCCGGTCCGCTGCACAAGTGGCGGGGGCGTTTATTGTTCATTTTCACAAAGACAGGGAAAGTGGCGGTGAATGTTCGGCCGCCATCGCTGGCAAGCCAGCTCCCACAGGGATTGTCGGTGAACCCAAATGTAGTGAACACCATCAACCCTTGTGGGAGCTGGCTTACCAGCGATGGCGGCCTCAAAATCACCTCATGCCGACAGATCTGTCTGGGGTAATAGCTGCACCCCAAGATACAGCGCCAACATCCCGTCCAGCCGCAACGGATCAACCCCACTCAGTTCAGCAATCCGCTCCATCCGATAACGCAAACTGTTGCGATGAATCCCCAACGCATCGGCACACGCCTGACTCTGACCATCGTGCTCGCACCAACTGCGCAGCGTCGCCAGCAACTGGCCGTTGCCGTCCTTGGCGATCACCTTGCGCAGCGGCTTGAGCAATTCGTCCAGCGCATCGTCATTGCGATGCCGCCACAACATCACCGGCAAGCGATAGCGGTTCAGCGTCAGCAATCGCGAGTGCGGCAACACTTCCCGGCCATAGGCGAGCAAATCACCAACCCGCCGATAACACCGACGTAACCCGGCCAGTCCATCGGCCTGCCCGCCCACGGCGATGCGCAGAATCTTCCAGCCGAGGCCGTCGAGTTTTTCCAGTAAGCGGTCGTGCTCGACGGTCTGATTCGCCGGGCGACACCACAGCAGCGATGACTTCGCCGAACTCACGCACCAGCTATCGGGATAACGCGACATCAGCCAGGCACTCAGCGCCTCGACGGTTTGCCCCGGCCCATGTTCAAGGCCCAGCTCGAACAGATACGGTACCCGCGTCAGTTGCGGTTTAAGCCCGAGTTGCTGCGCTTCATCGACCAGTCGCGGCGAATCCCCCGCCTCGCTCAACAGCAGCGCGAGCAAATCATCACAACGCTGGCGCCGCCATTGCTGTTCGGCCTGCTGATTGCGCTGGCCGACGAGCATTTCGGCGGTCATGCGCACCAGCTCTGCGTACGTGCGCAGTTGCTCCGGTTCGCCGGTAATGCCAAGCACACCGATCAAGCGCTGATCGAGTAACAGCGGCAGGTTGATGCCCGGTTGTACGCCCTTCAAATGCACGGCCGTCTGCGCGTCGATCTCGACCACGCGACCATTGGCCAGCACCAGTTGCGCGCCTTCGTGACGGGTGTTGATGCGCTCCGGTTCGCCGCTGCCGAGGATCAGCCCCTGGCTGTCCATGACGTTGACGTTGTAGGGCAAAATGGCCATGGCCCGGTCGACGATGTCCTGGGCGAGGTCGTGATCGAGTTCGAACATAACGGCGGCAATCCTTAAATTTCGGCACTGGCAGTTGTTCACCCGCACAGGGTCTGGTGGCAAACCCTGTGCTCAGGCACAAAGACAATCCGGCCAAAGGTGGCCGAGACTCTCGGGGCGATCAACGTTACCCTTTGCATCGCAAAAAATCATAATAAAGAGAGAGCCGCTATGTCGCACAGCGCCGCAGCTACCCAGACCATCGATGACGATAAAAACGCCGTCTACAAACGCATCACCCTGCGTTTGATCCCCTTCATTTTCATCTGCTACTTGTTCAACTACCTCGACCGGGTCAACGTTGGATTTGCCAAACTGCAGATGCTCGACGCGCTGAAATTCAGCGAAACCGTGTACGGCCTCGGGGCCGGTATCTTCTTTATCGGCTACGTGTTGTGCGGCGTGCCGAGCAACCTTGCGTTGACCAAATTCGGCCCACGGCGCTGGATCGCGGTAATGATGATCACTTGGGGCACGCTGTCGACCTGCCTTTTGTTCGTCACCACCCCGACCGAGTTCTACACGCTGCGCCTGTTCACCGGTGCGGCCGAAGCCGGGTTCTTCCCGGGCGTCGTGTTGTACCTCTCGCAGTGGTTCCCGACCTTCCGCCGTGGCCGGATCATGGCGTTGTTCATGTCGGCGATCCCGGTGTCGGGTTTGCTTGGCAGCCCATTCTCGGGCTGGATTCTCAATCACTTCGCCGCAGGGCAAGGTGGTTTGGCGGGCTGGCAGTGGATGTTTCTGCTGCAAGGCATTCCTACCGTCATTCTCGGCGCCCTCGCCTATTTCCTCCTGAGCGACAGCTTCGCCAACGCCAAATGGCTGAGCCCGCATGAGCGCGCCGTGCTCGAAGCGGATCAGGCGGAAGATTTGGCGAACAAGCCGAAGACTACGTCCGACTCGCTGCTGGCGGTGTTCAAGAACCCGGCGATCTGGGCGTTTGGCCTGATCTATTTCTGCATCCAGAGTGGCGTGTACGCGATCAACTTCTGGCTGCCGTCGATCATCAAGAACCTCGGCTTCAGCGATAACCTGGTGATCGGCTGGCTGAGTGCGATTCCGTATTTGCTGGCGGCGGTGTTCATGCTGGTGGTCGGGCGTTCGGCAGACTTGCGCAAGGAGCGTCGCTGGCACTTGGTGGTGCCAATGCTGATGGGCGCGATCGGTCTGGTGATTGCGGTGAACTTCGCGGCTAACCCGGCGATTGCGATTCTCGGTCTGACCATTGCCACCATGGGTGCGCTGACTGGCCTGCCGATGTTCTGGCCGGTGCCGACGGCGATGTTGAGTGCGGGTGCTGCGGCCGGTGGGCTGGCGTTGATCAACTCGATGGGGCAGATGGCCGGGTTCCTCAGTCCGTATCTGGTGGGTTGGGTCAAGGACAGCACGGGGTCGACCGATGCCGCGCTGTATCTGCTGGCGGGGGTCATTGTTGGCGGGAGTCTGCTGGCGCTGCGCATGACGCGGACGTTGCGGGCTTGAGTTTTTGATGCAGAGTAGAACGGCCTTTTTCAGGGCCGTTTTTTATTGGGTGTCCGACTTGGGTTTTGTGGTGTTCTGGAGATCTTTTCCCCCTCACCCCAGCCC
>NZ_AKJR01000043.1:0-52516 GCF_000282235.1 Pseudomonas sp. GM24
TGCCGTTGGCATTGAGCACCAAGGTGCCGTAAGTGCCGGTGAACGTGCCAGGGGTTACCGGCCCAGTCGGTACGCGATCCGCACCTTGCACATCGTTGGTCAGAACGTTGCCAGTCAGGGTCAGCTGAGTCTCTGACGCCGTGCCATTGCTGTCATCGAACGCTTTCGGCACGTCGTCGGTAATGTTGACGTCGAGCGTGCCGGTCGCGGTATCACCATTGCTGTCGCCGGCAATCACTGTGAACTGTTCGCTGAGATTGTTCGCGCCGTCGCCGGCCGCGTGGTTTTCGTTGCCGTTGAGGGTGTAGCTGTAGCTGACAACGCCAGTCGCCGGGTTGTACCCGGTGATGGTCAGGGTGTTGCCCAGTTGCGAGGTGATCGATTGCGGAAAGCCGATCGCCACACCGCCAACGATAACGTTGATGCCACCAATGCTCAGGCTGGTCAGACCGTCCGGCGCCGACACGGTAAAGCTGCCGCTTTGCGTGAGTGCGCCAGGGTTGGCCGCCGAGCCGGCAGGCAGATTGGCTTCATTGAGACTGAGTTCGCCGCCCGCCACGTTCAGGCCAGTGAGGGTTACAGGATTGTTGACCGGTGGCGGCACCACGACTGGCGGGGTGTCGTCACCGTTGTCGATGACCGCGTTATGGCGTTCTTCGGGGAATTCAGGAATACCGCCAAACCCGGCAGTCGGGAAACCGATGATCGGGTCGACCCGACCGCCAACTTCCGTCAGCAAGACAAAACTGTGACCACCGCCCAGTTCACCCGGTGTACCACCCGGTGCATTCGGACCGGCGGCGGTGGCTTCGGCGCTTTTAGTCGGGTCATCACCGGCGGCGATGGCTTTCTGGATCTGCTCGACGTCGGTCAGTTGCGCGTCGCTCGGGGTCACGGCCTCCGCGGCATTGACATGCGCCGCCTGACCCGCCAGCAGTTCACCGGTCATGGTCATGCTGCTGCCGCGTCCGAGAGTCAGTTCCTGGCCGTTTTGCAGATGAACGGCGACGGCGCCTTCTGCGCCGGTGATCAGTTGATCGCCGGCAAACAGGCGATCCCCTTCAACCAGTGCGCGCTTAGTACCGTCGGCTGACTGGGCGAAAACCTGGCCAATGACTTTAGTGACTGTGCCGATGAGCGTTGCCATGTGAAATCCTCCGCTGCCGACCACCGTCGGCACTGGTAAGCGAAGCAGCCCATGGCTCAATCGGGTTGTTGCAGGTGACGCTCGCACCTTCAACAGTTCGTTTCGCAGGTGGCTTCTTCTGGAAACATCAGTGCTATCAAGCACTTCCGCATCCTGATCAAAGCACTACGCCCGCTAACGCTACGTAACGCTGGTGAATCACTCGAGTGACAAAAATCTGTCGCTCATCAGCGGTTACGCGTCCCTCCCCTTCAGCAGTACTTCGCCGTATGTCGCAAAGTGAATGGAACTTTCCTCAAGCCTTTTTGCGCTCCCTAAAGCGCATAAAACAAAGGCTTTCATGCTGAACAATGTGCTGGTTTTTACGAAGCGCATAAGTTTTTTTCGGCATAAGCCTTATGAAAATTTTTTCTTAGCTACGCTTCAGGATGTTCTTAGCTCTGTTGTTACAAGAGTGAAACGCCTACACCTAAAAATATCGTCAAATATTTGGCGACAGTAACACACCATCAGGACTCAGGGAGATGCACCCATGCGCGTTCTAACCCCCCTCTGCAGCGCGGTTTTGCTGGCCATGGCTTGCACTTCACAAGCCCAGGCCATGAACCTCACCGAGGCGATTCAAAGCACCATCGCCACTCACCCGGAACTGGCCTCGCGCGTGGACGCCCGCCTGTCGGCTGATGAACAGGTCAAAGTGGCCAAGGGCGGCTTCTATCCGTCCGTCGATTTGAACGCTGCGTATGGCCGTGGCTACAGCGACAACACCAACACCCGGGCCTTCGGTAATCACCACACCGAAATCCTCAATTACACCCAGTCCGAGCTGCGCCTGCGGCAAATGCTGTTCGACGGTTTCAACACTGCCAACGAGGTCGAGCGCACCAAAGGCGTGTCCAATTCGCGCGCTTACTACGCGCAAGGTACCGCTCAGGATCTGGCCCTGCGCACCATCGAGGTTTACCTCGAAGTGCTCAAGCGCCGCGAACTGGTGACCCTGGCCCGCAACAACTTGCAAGCGCACTTGCGGGTCAACGATCAGATCGGCCTGCGCACCGAGCGTGGCGTCGGCAGCACCGCCGACTCGGATCAATCGGTCGCGCGTAAGGCGCTGGCACAAAACAACCTCGATACCGCCGAGGTCGATCTGTCTGACGCCGAAGCCAATTTCTACAGCGTGGTCGGGCGCATGCCCGATGAGCTGGAAACGCCGGCCTCGACCCGTGGCGAACTGCCGACCGAATTGCGTGAAGCCCAGCAGAGCATGGTCGACAACAACCCGTATCTGAAATCCGCCCAGGCTGACGTGCAGTCGGCCGAGAGCCAGTATGAAGTCGCCAAATCACCCTTCTACCCGCGCTTCGATGCCGAAGCCGCCGTCGGCGCGAACAACAACGTGCAAGGCGATGAAGGCCACGACAACGAATGGCGTGTGGGTGTGGTGATGAACTACAACCTGTTCCGTGGCGGCAGCGACAAGGCGCGTCTGGCGGCGAACGCGCACGATATCAATCAGGCGATGGACATCCGCAACAACGCCCTGCGCCAGCTCAACGAAAACATTCGCCTGGCCTGGAACGCCATGGAAAACGCCAAGAAGCAGACTCCGACCGCCCGCGAATACGCCGAGACCACCAAGCGTGTGCGCGCCGCCTATCAGGATCAGTTCGGCCTCGGCCAACGCACCCTGCTCGACCTGCTCGACAGTGAAAACGAGCTCTACAACGCCAACCGTCGTTACACCGAAATCCGCTACACCGAGGAATATTCGATGTATCGCGTGCTGGCGAACATGGGCCAGTTGCTGAGCAAGCAACGGGTGGTGCTGCCGGCCGATGCGATCGCCGCGACCGAAGTGAAAAACGAAGCGCGCCTGCCGGAACTGAAGTAGCGATCAACCTGAGTCCGTTCAACAGAGGCGATCAATATGACCAGCATGGAACCCGGCCATTCCGGGGTCGATCCGCGGCTGAGCTTCGATGACCCGTTGCTCGACGGTCTGTTGATCCTCTGCAAACTGCATGGCGCGACGGTCAGCCGGGCCAGCCTGAGTGCCGGGCTGCCCCTCAACAAACAACGCCTGAGCCTCGATCTGCTGCCCCGCGCCGCCGCCCGGGCCGGGTTGCAGGCGCGGATTCTGCGGCGCGATCTGAAAGACATCTCGCCGCTCAATCTACCGATTCTGCTGCTGCTCAACGACGGCCGCACCGCTGTTCTGCGGCGTTTCGGCGACGACGGCAAAGCGCTGATTCTGCCCAGCGAAGCCGATGGCGGCGAACAATGGATCAACCGTGAAGAACTCGCCGAGCACTACAGCGGCCAAGCCTTGTTCGCCCGTCCGCGCCACGAACTCGAAGACCTGCGCTCGCCGCTGGTGCCACGGGTACATGCGTGGTTTCGCGACACCTTGAAGCTGTCGAAATGGCTCTACAGCGATGCGATCCTCGCCAGTTTCCTGATCAATCTTTTGGGCCTGATGGTGCCGCTGTTCGTCATGCAGACCTACGACCGCGTGGTGCCCAATCAGGCCACCTCGACTTTATGGGTGCTGTCGATCGGACTGCTGATCGGCACCGGTTTCGAACTGGTGTTGCGGGTGGTGCGTGCGCACCTGCTCGACACTGCCGGCAAGAAAACCGATGTGATCCTTTCCGCGACTTTATTCGAGCGCATTACCGGCATGTCGATGAAAGCGCGGCCGGCAACCATCGGCGGTTTTGCCCAGAGCATTCATGACTTCCAGGGCCTGCGTGAATTCCTCACGGCGGTGACCCTGACCAGCCTGATCGACCTGCCGTTCGTGGTGCTGATGCTGGTGGTGATCGGTCTGCTCGGCGGCTGGCTGGTGGTGATTCCGCTGCTGGCGTTTCCGATCACCATCGTCTTCGCGATGATCATTCAGGTACGTCTGCGTGACACCGTGCAGAAGAGCCTGAGCCTCGGCGCTGAACGCCAAGCGGTGCTGATCGAAACCCTCGGTGGCCTGGAGACCCTCAAAGCCTGCAGCGCCGAAAGCGAGCGCCAGCACAAATGGGAAAGCACCCACGGCGCCCTCACCCGCCTCGACAGCCACGCGCGCAATCTGTCGGCGCTGGCCACCAACGGCACGCTGTTCATTCAACAGTTTTCGGGGATGGCGACCATTGTCGCCGGGGTCTACAGCATCATCGCCGGTAATCTCAGCGTCGGTGCGCTGGTCGCCAGTTACATGCTCGGCAGCCGCGTGCTCGCGCCGCTGGGGCAGATTGCCGGGCTGATCACCCGTTATCAGCAAGCGCAACTGACCATGAAAAGCACCGACGCATTGATGGCCCTGCCGCAGGAACGCGACGGCAAACAGCGGCCGCTGGAACGCACGCAACTGCAAGGCGCGCTGGACGTCAGCGGCGTGACCTTTCACTACAACGGCCAGAACGCGCCGGCGCTGAGCAATGTCAGCTTCAGCCTGAAAGCCGGCGAGCGGGTCGGCATCATCGGCCGCAGCGGTTCGGGCAAAAGCACCCTGGCGCGATTGCTCATGGGCTTTTACGAACCTGAGGAAGGTCAGCTCCTGCTCGACGGCCTCGACCTGCGCCAACTCGATGTCGCTGACCTGCGCCAGCAGATCGGTTACGTCGCCCACGACCTGCCGCTGCTGGCCGGCAGTCTGCGTGACAACCTCACGCTCGGCGCACGTTACATCAGCGATTCACGCATGCTCGAAGTGGCCGAACTGACCGGCGTTACCGAACTCGCTCGTCAGCATCCGCAAGGTTTCGACCGGCCGGTAGGCGAACGCGGGCAATTGCTCTCCGGCGGCCAGCGTCAGGCGGTGTTGCTCGCGCGATCCTTGTTGCTTGATCCGCCGATCATGCTGCTCGACGAACCGACCAGTGCCATGGACAACAGCAGTGAAGACTTGCTGCGGCAGAAGCTGCACGGCTGGGTGCAAGGCAAGACGCTGCTGCTGGTCACCCACCGCACCTCGATGCTGAGCCTGGTGGACCGCTTGCTGGTGCTGGACAACGGCCGGGTCGTCGCTGACGGCCCGAAAGAAGCGGTCATCGATGCACTGCGCAAGGGCCGTGTCGGCTCGGCGGCGGTCTAGGAGTTGCCCCATGTCTGCTTCCTCCGATAGCAAAGATCGTGGCTACTTCGACAGTTTCGGCAAAAGCGCCGAAGCCGAATTCATGCCGGAAACCGCCGGCGCGTCCTTGCAGGATTCGCCGCGCTGGTCGCGGATCACCGTGTGGCTGGCCGCAGCGTTGCTGATCAGCGCGGTGGTCTGGGCCAAATTCGCCGTGCTCGAAGAAGTGACCATGGGTGAAGGCAAGGCGATTCCGTCGAGCAAGGTTCAGGTGATCCAGAACCTTGAAGGCGGGATCGTCACCGAGATCTTTGTGCGCGAAGGGCAAATGGTGAACAAGGGCGATACCTTGCTGCGCCTGGATGACACACGCTTTCGCTCGAACAAGGGTGAGAGCGAGGCTGATCGTTATGCGCTGACGGCGCAGGTCGAGCGGCTGTCGGCAGAGGCCGAAGGTCGGCCGTTCAAGCTCTCTGATGAAGTGATTGCCAAGGCGCCGCAAGTCGCCGAAGACGAACGTTCGCTGTACGAACAGCGCCAGCGTCGGTTGGCCAGCGAGCAGCGTACGCTGAGCGAGCAACTGCGACAGAAGACTCAAGAGCTGGCGGAGTTTCGCTCCAAGCAGGGCCAGTTCAGTTCCAGCCTGGCGTTGCTGCAACAAGAGATGAACATGTCCGAACCGCTGGTAAAAACCGGCGCGGTGTCACCGGTGGAAATTCTCCGGCTCAAGCGCAGCGCGGTAGAAATCCGAGGCTCGTTGAACGCCACGACCCTGGCGATTCCCCGCGCCGAATCAGCGATTGCCGAGATCCGCAGCAAGATCGACGAGTCGGAACAGACCTTCCGTTCCGAGGCGGCGAAAGAGCTGAATGAGAAACGCACCGACCTGTCGAAAATCACCGCCACCAGCATCGCCATCGATGACCGTGTGACCCGCACCACGGTCACTTCACCGGTGCGCGGTGTGATCAAGCAAATGAAGGTCAACACCATCGGCGGCGTGGTCCAGCCGGGCAGTGACATGGTCGAAATCGTACCGCTGGAAGACAACCTGCTGATCGAAGCCAAGGTGCGTCCGCAGGATGTCGCGTTCCTGCATCCGGGCCAGAAAGCCATGGTCAAGTTCAGCGCTTACGACTACACGATTTACGGCGGGCTGAGCGCCAAGCTTGAGCTGATCGGTGCTGACACGATCACCGATGACAAGGGCAACAGCTTCTATCTGATTCAGGTGCGCACCGATAAAAACCATTTGGGCGGGGATGTGAAACCGCTGCTGATCATTCCGGGGATGGTGGCGACGGTGGACATTATTACCGGGGAGAAAAGCGTCCTCGATTACCTGCTGAAACCGGTGCTGAAAGCGCGGACCGAGGCGATGCGTGAACGCTAGAGATATCCGGATTTTGTGGTGAATTGACTGGCCCCATTGCTGGCAAGCCAGCTCCCACAGTGTCCGTGTCGGCCACAAAACCTGTGAACACCTCAGAACCTGTGGGAGCTGGCTTGCCAGCGATGAGGCCAGCAAGAATACCGACTATTTTTCAGCATGATTACGCTGGAAAGTCTCCTCCCCCATCGCCGCAATCTGCCCCTCGATCAACGCCTCGAACGGCTTTAGCAACGGCTCGAATGACGTCGGTGCTTCCAGCGTCTGCAACGCCTGCACAATCGCCTCAATGGTCGACAACGCCCCCGGCCCCGGTGCCTTGCGCAAGCGATAGCGCGACACGCCACCCTCGGCCAGCGTCACCCGTGGCAACGCCGCCAGCAGCGGATTGAGGTGCAGCATCTTGCGCGCCTTGCGCCAGGTGCCATCCGGAACGACCAGCAACAGGGGTTCATCGGACTCGCCGTAAGCCTGCATCGGCTGCGCATCATCAGCGGGAAACAACAACCGCGCCCGATAGCCCGGACGGTTCAACAGCGCCGGCAAATCCTCGAACACCTCACCAACAATCATCTCGGCATTGCTCAACCCGAGTGCCGCCAACCGCGCGGTATTCAACGCATGATTAACTTCACTTGGATGCTGCAACAGCAACACCCGCGTGCGGCTGTCGAGGCTCGGGATCAACGGGCACAGGCAATGGGTTTGTGGGCGCAGGCAGCGCGGGCATTGAATTCTGGACATCGGTCTTAAGCCTGATTGAGCTGTGCTTTGAGCAAATCACGGAAGGTCTGGATCAGCGGTTCGCGGCTACGGCCGCGGCGCATGATCATCGAAAACGGTGCCTGATAACCAAACGTCGCCGGTAGCAGCACGCGCAAATCGCCCTTGTCGGCCCACGCCTGAGCGTAGTGTTCTGGCAAGTAACCGATGTAGGCGCCGGACAGCACCAGAATCAGTTGCGCTTCCATACTTTCCACGGTGGCGGCGCTGTGTTTGAAGCCGTGGCGGGCCAATTCGGCCTGACTCCAGTACCCACGCCCAACCATGCGCTGCTGGGTAATGACTTGCTCGGGAATCCGCCGCTCGTTGAACAACGGATGGCGGCTACTGCAATACAACCAATGTTGTTCGCGGTACAGCGGCATGTAGATCAGACCGCTCATGCGCGTGGAAAACGCACCGATGGCCAGATCGAGACGGTTGTCCTGCACGCCGAGTTGCAACTCGTAGGGGCTCATCACCGACAGGTGCAAATGCACCGCCGGGTGTTCCTGGCTGTAGGCGCCGATGGCTTCGGCGAACGGCAAGGCCTTGTCGCTGACGGTGGAGTCGATCACGCCGAGGTTGAGCGTGCCGCGCAGTTCGCCCTTGAGCGCGGCGGCGTATTGCTCGAAACCTTCGAGTTCGGCGAGCAGGCGTAAGGTTTCCTGATGGAACAGCTCACCTTTGCTGGTCAGGCTGAACCCGCCGCGCCCGCGATGACACAGCACCAGGCCGAGCGCGGCTTCGAGCTGGCTCATGTAAGTGCTGATGGCCGAGGTCGACAGGTTGAGTTCCTGCTGCGCGTTGGCGAAACCCTGATGACGGACGACGCTGACGAAAATGCGCAATAGTTTCAGGTCGGGTAAAGCGTTGGCCATGTCTGCTCCGGGCTTTGCAACTGTGTGTCTGTGGGAAAAGCCCCTCAACCCAGCCCTCTCCCCGAGGGAGAGGGAGCCTACCGAGCTGTTATGAGGATTTACACCGACCTGCGATATCGAGTCGAACTCAGGATTCGAAAGCCATCGAGATCAGCTCCCTCTCCCTCTGGGAGAGGGCTGGGGTGAGGGCAGCAATCCCCGGCCGATCACAATCTTGAACCCGCCAAAGTCTAATCCCAGCCTCGCCATTAGTTTAGAAAAATCTGAACTAAGTTTTTGCCCGTAGCGATTCTTCCGCCGCACTACATTTCGCATCATCGGCCCCACAGCGGCGTCCGAACCTGTGCTCAACGGCGCGCCGACATAAATAAAACAAAGACGATGAGGCCCTACCCGTGGACAAGATTCTTCACCAACCACTGGGCGGCAACGAAATGCCGCGCTTCGGCGGCATCGCCACCATGCTCCGACTCCCCCATGTACCGACCGCTGCCGGCCTGGACGCTGCCTTTGTTGGCGTGCCCCTGGACATCGGTACTTCGCTGCGCCCCGGCACCCGCTTCGGGCCTCGCGACATCCGCACCGAATCGGTGATGATCCGCCCGTACAACATGGCCACCGGCGCGGCGCCATTCGACTCGCTGTCGGTCGCCGACATCGGTGACGTGGCAATCAACACCTTCAACCTGCTCGACGCCGTGCGCATCATCGAAGAAGCCTACGACAACATCCTCGAGCACAACGTGATCCCGATGACCCTGGGTGGCGACCACACCATCACCCTGCCGATCCTGCGCGCGATTCATAAAAAGCACGGCAAGGTCGGTCTGGTGCACATCGATGCCCACGCTGACGTCAACGATCACATGTTTGGCGAGAAGATTGCTCACGGCACGACCTTCCGTCGCGCCGTCGAAGAAGGTCTGCTGGACTGCGACCGCGTGGTGCAAATTGGTCTGCGCGCGCAGGGTTACACCGCTGACGACTTCAACTGGAGCCGCGATAAGGGCTTCCGAGTGGTTCAGGCCGAAGAGTGCTGGCACAAGTCGCTGGCGCCGCTGATGGCTGAAGTACGCGAGAAAGTCGGCGGTGGTCCGGTGTATCTGAGCTTCGACATCGACGGCATCGATCCGGCCTGGGCGCCTGGCACCGGCACCCCGGAAATCGGTGGTCTGACGACCATTCAGGCGATTGAAATCGTCCGTGGCTGCCAAGGCCTCGACCTGATCGGTTGCGATCTGGTAGAAGTCTCGCCCGCTTATGACACCACCGGCAACACCTCGCTGCTGGCCGCCAACCTGCTGTACGAAATGCTCTGCGTACTGCCTGGCGTGGTCCATCGCTGAGGGTCGGGTCATGAACGAACGTGATCAGGTTTTGCGAGCGGCCGCCGAGCTGGTGGCCGCCTTCGCCCGTAACGATCGCGAAGCTTACTTCGGCGCGTTCAGCGTCGATGCGAGTTTCGTCTTCTACACCCTCGAACAGCCGCTGCTGTCGCGCGATGCCTATCAGGCCTTGTGGGACAGCTGGCGCGCCGAGGATGGCTTCGAGGTGCTTGCGTGCACGTCGAGCAACGCCTTCGTCAGCCTGCAGGGTGACGTGGCGATTTTCATCCATGACGTGGCCACCGAGCTGCGCATGCAAGGGGAGCAACACTTCAGCCAGGAGCGCGAGACGATTGTGTTCAAGAAACACGCGTCGAGCCTAGAACAACAAGGCCATTGGCTGGCCTGCCACGAACATTTGTCCGCAATGCCGGAAGGGCTGCCATCCCCTTAGCCAAGACAGGTGACGCTCACGCACGATGAGCGCGCCTTTATGATCGGAGCAGATCATGAATAACAACAACAACGACCAAAGCCTTACGCAGATTGAAACCCACGGGGTCGAACAGATCCCGGACCACGAACGCAGCGCAGGTCCGACGGACTTGTTCCGGATGATCTTCGGTGGTTCGAATACCTTTGCCACCGCCGTGCTCGGCAGTTTCCCGGTGCTGTTCGGTCTGTCTTTTCAGGCCGGCGTCTGGGCGATTGTGCTGGGCGTGCTGCTCGGCTCACTGATCCTCGCACCGATGGGCCTGTTCGGCCCGCTCAACGGCACCAACAATGCCGTGTCGTCCGGCGCACACTTCGGCGTGCACGGGCGGATCGTCGGTTCGTTCCTGTCGCTGTTGACCGCTATCGCGTTTTTCTCGCTCTCGGTGTGGAGTTCGGGCGATGCGCTGATCGGCGGCGCAAAACGCCTGATCGGTCTGCCGGAAACCGACCTGACTCTGGGCCTGGCCTACGGTCTGTTCGCGATTCTGGTGCTGACCGTGTGCATCTACGGCTTCCGCTTTTTGCTGTGGGTGAACAAGATCGCGGTGTGGAGCGCCAGCCTGCTATTCCTGCTGGGCATCTTCGCCTTCGCCGGTCCTTTCGACGCGCATTACGCTGGCACCGTCAGCCTCGGTCAGCCGGGCTTCTGGGCCGCGTTCATCGGTGCTGCGCTGGTGGCGATGAGCAACCCGATTTCCTTCGGTGCGTTTCTCGGCGACTGGTCGCGCTACATCCCGCGTGAAACTTCCAAGCAACGCATCATGGCGGCGGTGGTGCTGTCGCAGATCGCCACGTTCATCCCGTTCCTGTTCGGCCTGACCACCGCGACCATCGTCGCGATCAAGGCGCCGGACTACATCGCGGCGAACAACTATGTCGGCGGTTTGCTGGCGGTGTCGCCGGGCTGGTTCTTCCTGCCGGTGTGCCTGATTGCGGTGATCGGCGGCATGTCCACCGGCACCACCTCGCTGTATGGCACCGGGCTGGACATGTCCAGCGTGTTCCCACGGGTGCTGTCACGGGTTAAGGCGACGCTGCTGATCGGCGTGCTGTCGATTGCCTTCATCTTCATCGGCCGTTTTGCGGCGAACCTGGTGCAGAGCGTGTCGACCTTCGCCGTGCTGATCATCACCTGCACCACGCCATGGATGGTGATCATGATCATCGGCCTGTTGGTGCGTCGCGGCTTCTACTGCCCGGATGACCTGCAAGTGTTCACTCGCGGCGAACAGGGCGGACGCTACTGGTTCAGCCACGGTTGGAACTGGCGCGGTCTGGGTGCATGGATCCCGAGCGCGGCGGTTGGCCTGTGCTTCGTGAATTTGCCGGGGCAGTTCGTTGGCCCGCTGGGTGAAATGGCCGGCGGCATCGACATCAGTTTGCCGGTGACCCTGGGCCTGGCCTCGGTGGTGTACCTGACGTTGCTGAGCCTGTTCCCGGAACCGCGCGAAGTGTTCGGCCCAAAGGATGCCCGGCGTGAAGCCGCAGTAAAACCTCAACTGCGTCAGGCCGCCTGACGCAGATCCCTGTAGGCCTTCGCCTGCTCGCGATGACTTCAGCACATCCAATAAAGATGTGACTGACAGACNNCAATAAAGATGTGACTGACAGANNAATAAAGATGTGACTGACAGACCGCTANNAGATGTGACTGACAGACCGCTATCGCGAGCAGGCGAAGGCCTACAAGGGAAATGATTTTGGCCTCAACATAAAAAAGACAATCGGAGACACGCCATCATGGCTTTGGATTTATTCGTCGTCCTCATCTACGCCGCCGGCATGCTCTTGCTCGGCTACTTCGGCATGCGCAAGGCCAAGACCAACGAGGATTTTCTCGTTGCCGGTCGTAACCTCGGCCCGAGCCTGTACATGGGCACCATGGCCGCGACCGTTCTCGGTGGCGCGTCCACCGTCGGCACTGTACGTCTGGGTTACGTGCATGGCATTTCTGGTTTCTGGCTGTGCGCGGCACTGGGTTGCGGCATCGTTGCGCTGAACCTGTTCCTCGCCAAACCGCTGCTGAAACTGAAGATCTACACCGTCACCCAGGTTCTGGAAAAACGCTACAACCCGATGGCCCGCTCGGCGAGCGCGGCAATCATGCTGGCTTACGCGCTGATGATCGGCGTGACCTCGATCCTGGCGATCGGCACCGTCCTGCAAGTGCTGTTTGACCTGCCATTCTGGGTTTCGGTACTCGTCGGTGGTGGCGTCGTGGTGATCTACTCGGCGATCGGCGGCATGTGGTCGCTGACCCTGACCGACATCGTCCAGTTCATCATCAAGACCGTGGGCCTGATGTTCATCCTGTTGCCGATCTGCCTGTACCGCGTCGGCGGTTGGGACGAACTGGTGCTGAAACTGCCGGCGACTGCCTTCAGCTTCACCACCATCGGCTGGGACACGATCATCACCTACTTCATGATCTACTTCTTCGGCATCCTGATCGGTCAGGACATCTGGCAACGGGTGTTCACCGTCAAGACCGCCAAAGTCGCGCAATACGCCGGCAGCATCGCGGGTATCTACTGCATCCTCTACGGCCTGGCTTGCGCGCTGATCGGCATGGCTGCACACGTGCTGATCCCGGATCTGGACAACGTCAACAACGCTTTCGCCGCCATCGTCAAACTGTCGCTGCCGGACGGCATCCGTGGTCTGGTGATCGCTGCGGCACTCGCTGCAATGATGTCCACCGCCAGCGCCGGCCTGCTCGCCGCGGCCACCACGCTGACGGAAGACCTGCTGCCGAAACTGCGTGGCGGTAAACCGTCGAGCCTGGGCATCAACCGCCTGTTCACCCTGCTGACCGGTGTGGTCGTGCTGGGTATCGCGCTGGTGGTGAATGACGTGATCAGCGCCCTGACGCTGGCGTACAACCTGTTGGTGGGCGGCATGCTGGTCCCGCTGATCGGTGCGATTTTCTGGAAACGTGCGACCACCGCCGGCGCCATCGCCAGCATGGGGCTGGGTTTTGCCACCGCGCTGCTGTTCATGTTCAAGGACGGTCTGGATGCGAACACGCCGATCTACTACAGCCTGGCTGTGGGTCTGGTGAGCTTTGTGGTGGTGAGCCTGGTCTCTCCTCGCCCGGCGACGGTGGCGAGTGCGATCTAAGCTCTGATGTAACGACTTGATGCTTTCTTCGACGGGTGTGGCGTCGGTTGCCACACCCGTTTTTTTCGTCTGAAGGAAAGTGCTGATGAAGATTGTTTCTCGCGATAAATGGTTCGAAGTACAACACCTGAGTGACGGCATTCGGCTGATTCACGAGCCGTATATTCGGCCGTTTTACCGATGCAACCTCTGGCACGTTCAGGGCCGTGACAAAGACTTGTTGCTGGATAGCGGTTCAGGGCTGGTCAGCCTTCGTGAGCAGTTGCCGTGGCTGACTGAACGCCCGTTAATGGCAGTGGCCAGTCATTGCCACTTCGACCATATCGCCGGCCACCATGAATTTGCCGAACGACTGGTACATCCCGCCGAGGCAGACATTCTGGCGGCGCCGGATGGCGAAAACGATTTGAGCCGCGCCTTCGTCGGCGACGACATGTTTGAAGCGCATCCGGACTGCCCGTTGTGCTACGCCGAATACCGGGTCAAAGCCGCGCCGGCCACCGGGTTTGTCGAGGACGGCGATGTGCTCGATCTGGGCAATCGCACACTGCAAGTGCTGCACACGCCGGGGCATTCGCCGGGCGGCATCAGCCTGTATGAGGCGGCGACGCAAACCCTGTTCAGCGGCGACATCATTTACGACGGGCCGCTGATCGAAGACGCCTACCACTCCAATCTTGAGAATTACGCCGCCAGTCTGCGACGTTTGCGGGCGTTGCCGATCCGCACGGTGCATGGCGGGCACTTCGACAGCTTTTCCGGGGAGCATTTGCGCTCGATGATTGACGAGTGGTTACGCGGCCACGCCTGAGGCCTGCTTCACTCAAGCACAACAACAATCAGAAAATCTGCCATGAGAAGAGCTGCCGTGCGTGCCGCCGTGCATCGATATATCCGGCGTCTGCTGGAAACCCATGAATTCAACGACAACACCAGCCTCGTGCAATTGGGCCTGGAGAAAGCTGATATAGAAGATTTGATCTTTCATCTGGAAGATGAATTCGGACTGACGGCGTTCACCGCCGAGGAAGACCGCATGCTCAAGACCGCGAAGACCGCGAATGACTTGAGCCGGTTTTTGCTGAAGATCGGCCGTCATTAAAAGCAAAAGATCGCAGCCTGCGGCAGCTCCTGCATTAATCCATGTAGGAGCTGCCGCAGGCTGCGATCTCTTGACCTTGAATCCTTTGATCTCGGATCGGGGGCGTTACCGGCGCCGTTGTTGACGGCGGCGCTGCTCGTCATCGGTGCGGATCGGTACAGGTTGCAGAGGCGGTTCGATCAAGCCGAGGGCAACACCCAAGTCGTGCAGCCAGTTTTGAATTTTCTCTTTCATCGTCATGCCCCCTTCAGGGTGGTGCTGAGCGGCCGGAATTCTGAGGCCGCTTCGCACTGATAATAGTCCGAAGTCCTACGCAATGCTCGGCCAAATCCGCAATGATCTGTTACTGAATTGAACAGGAATCGCCGGCATTGGTTCAGGCGGTTTCGCGGGTTTCGATCTGAGCCGCAGGATAGACAGCCTGCTGCACCTCGATCCAGGCATTGAGGTTGGCGCCGACCATGCCTTTGCGCCACATGAGCCATGTTGTCGCACCCACGAATGGCTCGGCCAACGGGTGCGCGGCGACGCTCTCGCGCCCCGGCAGGCTGGCCAGCATCGACTCCGACATCAGCGCCACACCACTGCCGGCGATCACACAGGCGAGCATGCCCTGATAGGATTCGATCTCCATCGCCCGGCCCATCGTCGCCTGGTAGTGCGAAAACCACGCCTCCAGACGCATGCGATAAGAACACCCGCGACGAAAGGTGAACACCGACCGCCCTTCGACATCTCGGGCGCCACGCACCGGCGGATGATCAATTTCGGTGATCAACACCAGTCGTTCCTCGCACAACGGCACACCGTCGAGGCCAGCCAACTCCAGCGGTCCATCGACCAACGCGGCATCCAGGCGTCCGGTCAGCAACCCCTCCAACAACTCACCACTCGGTGCCGACTGCACCTGCAGATTCACCGCTGGATATTGCTTGTGATAACGCGCCAGCAACGCCGGCAGATGAATCGCCGCCGTGCTGTACATGGTGCCCAGAGCAAAATCACCGGCCGGCTTGCCACCCATCACCGCCGCGCTGGCCTGATCGCGCAGGGCAAAGAGTTTGGCGGTGTAGTCCAGCAGGACTTTTCCTGCAGGCGACAGTTGCAAACGCTGACGCTCACGGACGAATAGCTCGACACCGAGCTGCTCCTCCAGTTGCTTGAGCCGGGTCGATAGATTCGACGGCACGCGGTGCAGGCGTTCGGCGGCGCGGGTGATTGACCCCTCTTCGGCCACGGCCTGAAAGATCCGCAGTTGGCTGAACTCCACAACCTTTCTCCAGAACAGAACAAGTTACTCACTATTATTCAATTTTAAAGAAAGTCAATCAGTCCTAGCCTGACGGTCATTGATCCTTCAACGGAATCCCGACCATGTCGCCATTGATTCGCTTATCCGCCTGCTTCGTGGCCCTGATGATGGCCATGGGCATCGGGCGTTTCGCCCTCACCCCGCAAATGCCACACCTGCTCAGCGAAGGGCAGATCGACCTGACGGCCGCTGGTCTGATTGCCGCGGCCAATTACCTCGGTTATCTGCTCGGCGCGGTTGACGCGATGTTTGCGCATCGCCCGCAGCAGGTGCAACGGCGCCTGCACGGCGGCTTGTGGTTGTGCGTGCTGCTGACCCTGGCGTCGTTCTGGGCCAATGGCTTCTGGTCGCACTTGCTGTTGCGCTTCGGCACCGGGGTGGCGAGCGCCTGGGTGCTGGTGATGATCACGTCTTTAAGCCAACCCTTGGCGGCGGCAGCGGGTCGCCCAGGTTTGGGTGCTCTGGTATTTGCCGGGCCAGGTCTGGGGATTTTTCTGACGGGGGTGTTGGCGCTGGTCTCACATCTGCTGAATCAGACGTCCGCAACGTTGTGGCTGATTTATGCCGCAGCGGCGTTGGTGATGATGTTGTGTGTCTGGCGTCTGCTGCCAACGCCTGTCGCAACGACAACGGCGGTTGCTGCGCCGGTCAGTCCGTCGAATCGGGGCATTGGCCGGCTGGCGGTGATCTATGCGCTGTACGGCGTCGGCTACATCATTCCGGCGACCTTCCTCTCGCAAATGGCCAATGCGCAGTTTCACGGGCAATGGCAGGCGGATCTGTTCTGGCCCTGCTTCGGTCTTGGCGCTGCGATTGGCGTGTTGCTGGTGAGCCTGCGGCGTCACGATCGCGCAACGACCCGTCACTGGTTGATGGCGACGCTGTGGCTGCAAGCGGCCGGGGTGTTTGCCTGTCTGCTGGGCAGCGGACTTGGCCTGGCAATGGGTGTGATCCTGTGTGGCATGCCGTTTCTGGCTTGCATGCAACTGGTCATGCAGCGCTCGCGGGAACTGGCGCCGCACGCCACCCAGCGCAACGCCGGGATGCTCACTGCCTGCTTTGCGGTCGGCCAGCTCAGCGGCCCGCTGCTGGCCGCGTTGAGCAGCCATTTCAGCGGCGGTTTGCAGCCCGCATTAGTGATCGCCGGCAGCGGTTTGCTGCTGGCCGGCGGCCTGGCGATGCAATCGACTAACGTTGGTCGAGCGCTTTGCGCAAACGCCGGCGCAACCACTGCTCGGCGCTGACAAAGGTGATACCGAGCAACACCAGCACCGCGCCGATGATGAAGTTCACGCTCAGTTGTTCGCCGAGCAGCAACACGCCAAAGGTCACGCCGAACAGCGGCGTCATGAACGAGAATACCGCAAGGTTCGCCGCCAGATAACGGCGCAGCAACCAGAACCAGATCAGGTAACTGAAGAACGATACGACGAGCCCCTGAAACAGCACACTGGCGACGGCCACAGTGGTGAGGCTGACATGAGTGATCTGGCCGCTGAAAAGCGCGATCAACAGCAGGCCGAGGAAACCGACGATCAACTGATAAAACAGGGTCAACGTCACCGGCGCTTCCGACAATCGCGAGGCGCGCACCACCACCGTGGTTGCGCCCCAGCAGGCACCGGCCAAGATACCAAAGGCATCGCCCAGGAGCATGCGCCGATCAAGATCATCCCAGGACACACCGCCAGCGAAAGCAATCGCAATGCCGATAAACGCGAGCAGAATCCCCAACCATTGCAACGGTCGCAGTCGCTCACTGGCCAACAGGAAATGCACGCCCAGCGCGGTAAAAATCGGCGCGGTATAGAGGAACACCGACATGTGCGCGGCAGTAGTCAGTTGCAACCCTTCGGCGATGAAGAAGAACTCCAGACCGAACAACGCACCGGCCAGCAGCCCGCCACGCCAGGTCACGCCAACCTGATCCCAGCCGCCCTTCCAGCAGATCAGCAATCCCACCAGCAACGCAGAGATCCCCGAGCGCGCGGCCGCTTGCATGACTGGCGCGATGTCGGGCGCCGCCCATTTGATCATCACCTGCTGCACACCCCAGATCAGGCACAGACCGATCATCACTTGCAGGGCAAAACTGTCGGCATTGCGCCGCTCGACACTCACCGCAACACCTCGAACACACACAACATGGCAGGCCATCCAATGGTCAAAACAGTGCCGGGGATTATCAATCAGTCAGAGGGAAAAAGCCGTCTGGAAAAGACATTTAGTTCTTCAGTGGCGGCAGGGGTGAATGGCTGTCGGCTGCGCCGCCATTCGCTGGCAAGCCAGCTCCCACAGTGACAGGTTGTCCGCTATTCCACTGTTCGACACAAAACCCTGTGGGAGCCTGGCTTGCCAGCGATGGCGTCAGTTCAATCAACCCTGCTCATGGATCTGAATGCAGTCGTTTAGCCAACAAAAACCCAACGCTACAAGCCACTGCCGTGGCAAACGTCCCCCACGCCCAATCCATCAATGACACCTGCACCGACCACCCGCGCAACGTCGCCCAATTGGTCAGGTCGTAAGTGCCATACGCCACCAGCCCCAATAACGCCCCCCGCTTCGCCGCCCATTGCCACGTCACGGCCGGCAGCACCACAAACACCACACAACCAAAAACATACAGGCAATAAAAAACCGCTGCCGGAACCAGCAGCGGTTTTTCGAGCATCAGCGGACCGAGCAGTTCGCGATAGGTCGGCGCCATCAACAGGCCGAGCCAGATACCGTCGAGCAACAGAAACGTCACCAGCGTGGCAACGTAGGCAATCAGCGCTTTTTTCATCGACCCGACCTCGTGTGTGCCCCATGCAACATGGGCCACCCAAGGCTCAGGTTAGTTCAATGCGATCGGCATGAATGACAATCTTGCCTTCCTTGTACAGCGCACCGATGGCCTTCTTGAAGTTGCCTTTGCTGACGCCGAACAGGCTGCTGATCAATGCCGGATCGCTCTTGTCGCTGACCGGCAATGTGCCGCTGTTGTCGCGCAACTTGGCGAGGATCTTCGAGTTCAGGCTGCTGGCCGCTTCCTGGCCAACCGGTTGCAGGCTCAGAGCGATCTTGCCGTCGGCACGGATTTCCTTGATATAGCCCTTCTCGATCATGCCGGCGCGCATGAACTTGAAGATTTCGTTCTTGTGAATCAAACCCCAGTGCTTGTTGTTGATGATCGCCTTGAAGCCCATGTCGGTGGCTTCGGCAACCAGCAGATCAACTTCCTGGCCCTGGCTGTAGTTGGCCGGGGTCTTGTCGAGGTAGCGATCCAGACGCGCGGTCGCGGTGATGCGGCGGGTGTGCTTATCGAGGTAGACATGCACCACGCAGTATTCGCCGGCGGTCATCTGGCGCTTTTCTTCGGAATACGGCAGCAACAGATCCTTCGGCAGCCCCCAATCGAGGAACACACCGATGCTGTTGACTTCAACGACTTTCAGACTGGCAAATTCGCCGACCTGAACTTTTGGTTTTTCCGTGGTGGCGAGAAGTTTGTCTTCGCTGTCCAGATAAACAAATACGTTGAGCCAATCTTCATCTTCGGTAGGAATATCTTTCGGAATATAACGATTAGGCAAAAGAATCTCGCCGTCAGCACCGCCGTCCAGATATAAACCGAAGTTAGTGTGTTTCACCACTTGCAAACTGTTGTAACGCCCGACTAAAGCCATTTTCCGAAACCCTCATTGCGTGGGCGGCATTCTACCCGTTTTTGGCGTGCCCGTCGGGCGGCAGATCCGCACGCTGTTGAAACCCGCTCAACGCCTTGATTTTCCTTGCTCGCGCCAGTGCTTGAGTGCCGCTCGTCAGGCAGGCACAAGCGCTCGCGGGTGAAAACCTGAATGCCGCAACACCTGAATGTTCTTATTTAAAACAGCAGGTTAGCCGAATATTTCGAACATTTAATCGAGAATAATGCAGCAATGAGGTTGGTTATTCCCGGGGATATTTACCAAGCAATTGTCAAGTTATTCCTGTACGATGCCTGGCCGAGTTACTTTTCTACAGGTTAATGGCCGCCATGCGTGTAAAAGCATCCACCAGCAAAGCAAAGCCAGCTCCAGCCGTTGAAACCAGCGAATCGATCAACGATCAGATCGCAGCGTTCCTCAAGTCCGGCGGCGAGATTCAGCAAATTGCCAAAGGCGTCAGTGGCCAGACATTCGGCCCGTCCAAGCAGATCAGCCTGGGCAAGAAGTAATACCCGGTTTACACCCGTCCAGAGGCGCTTTGAGCTTCGAAGCGCCTGGACTGGCACCGCGCAACATACCCTCCGCATTAAACAAAAATCCTTTTAAATCGACGAACGGCCTTCAACGCCGAGCATTCGCCGGTATCCTTGCACGCGTCTAGATCAAGCGTTTCAGCAGGCCCGCCGACCTGCCCTCGCTGTTCATGGAGTGACGCATGCGCAAACCATCCTGTTTATTACTCGTAGGCCTATTGGCCAGTGCGACCGCGCACGCGCAGATTTTCCAGCGTGAACTGGGCGACTTCGATCTCAAACTTGGCACCACCCCCACGCGCAGCATGGCCCAGGGTCTGGTCAAACCCGCGGCAATCGGTTCCTTCCACGGCGGCCTCGACCTGAGCCACGACAGTGGCCTCTACGTTGGCCAGTACGCGCCGAGCATGGGCATCACGCCGGGCAAGAACCTCGAGATCGACTCCTACGTCGGCTTTAAACAGCCTTTCGATCAAACCCTTGGTTACGAAGTCGGGATGATCCACTACAGCTATCCCAAGGTAGAAACGCTCGACAGCCAGGAGCTGTTCGGTGGTTTGACCTTGCTCGGCAGCCGCTTCGGCGTGGCCTTCAGCAACGACCCGGATAAACAGAACAACACCTTGTTTGCCGATCTTGGCGGCAATCAACCGTTCGGCATCGGCGTCAGCATGAAATACACCACCCACCAACTGAACACGCCGGTAGCTGTGGACGGTGGTTATGTCGGCAGCTTTACCGATTGGTCAGTGAAATTGTCCCGGCCATTCATGGGCGTCGATCTCGACCTGATCTACAGCAACTCCAGCCTCAGCGGCAGCGATTGCTCGGCCTACTCCGGGCACAACAGTCAGTGCGACGGCCTCGTCACCCTCAAGGCTGAACGCGCGTTCTATTGATCGGCTGAACTGCCGGGTTCATTCTGCGTTCACATAGGAATCAGTCCCTCGAAGCCAGGCTCACGCAAGGATTCGCCCATGTCTCGCTGGTTCAAACACATCGCCGCGCTACTGATCTTCACCCTCGCCCTCGGCGCCTGCAGTCGCGTCGGCCTGGCCTATCGCAATCTCGATGTGATCATTCCATGGACGCTCGGCGATTACCTGGACATGAACGGCGAGCAGAAAGACTGGTTCAACGAACGCCTCAAGGACCACCTGAGCTGGCATTGCACCACGCAATTGCCGGGCTACCTGGACTGGCTTGATCGCCTGCAGACAATGGTCGAAACCAATCAGGTCACCGATGCCGCGCTGCAGGCCCGCACGGTGGAGGCCAAGCAGGCCATCGCCGAAACAGCGCGGGAAATCACCCCGTCCGCCGTCGAGCTGTTGCAAGGTCTGGACGACAAACAGGTGGCGGAAATGAATGACGCGTTTGCCAAGGATTTGCGCAAGCGTCAGCAGGAATACCTGAAACCACCGCTTAAGCAGCAAATTGCCGAACGTGGCGCGCGCATGGTTAAACGTCTGAACGATTGGCTGGGGCCACTGAGCGCCACGCAGGAGCAGCGGGTCATGGCGTGGTCGACCGCGCTGGGCGATCAGTACACGCAATGGATCGCCAATCGCGCCCATTGGCAGAAGCAGTTCAGTGCCGCAGTCGCACAACGCAAAAGTCCCGAATTCCCACAGAGAATCGAGACGCTTCTGGTCAATCGCGAGACCTTATGGACAGCGGATTACCGCAAGGCCTTTGCCGATACTGAGGCGCAGGGACGCTCGCTAGCAGTGGATCTGATGGCCGAAAGCACGCCGCAACAGCGGCAGCGGTTGTTGAAGAAGATCGAAGGGGTGCGCAAAGACTTCAACGACCTCAAATGCCTCAAGGCCGCGAAGCAGAATTAGAAGATCAAAACATCGCAGCCTTCGTCAGCTCCTACACCGATCTCTGTAGGAGCTGCCGAAGGCTGCGATCTTTTGCCCTGTGGAAAATCAGGCGATCTGGGCTTTTGACGCCACTTCATCAAACGTCGCCTCAGCCAGCGCATCCTCCTGCTCATCCAGTACCTGACGCGGGTGATCGTTGCCGGGAATGCTGCTGTCGATCAGGCTCAGCAAGCTGGAACCGCGCGGCGTCAGGACAAAATTGTTACCCGTGCTGCCCTCCTCATCCGGACGCGGTGCGATGTAGCCGCGCAACAGCAGCAACCTTTCATAGTCGCAAGCCAGCGTTTTCAGATGATCCAGATTCTCGATCGGCTCGCCAGCGCTGGCTTTCGCCGCGGCATAGTCTTCGGCGTAGGCCCGTGGGGCAAAACTGTGGCCGGCGCTGTTCTGCACTTCGTGCAGCAAGCGTTCAATCAAATCCCAGTTATAAGTCGTCATCCTGATACAACCTCCGGTGCGCGTGATTTATGGCGCGTTCATAGGTTGTGACCGGAGTAGCTGTCAGCCGTTCAGCCGCATTTCCCGAGCCGACCGACCGGCGGTCTGTCGATTTTCAGCAGGGTTAAACGACTAGTCTGAAACAGACGGTTTCAACCACGCAGGAGAAATCATCATGAACATTGAGAACCATCCGGTGGTATCGCGCGAAGAATGGCTCGCCGCCCGTAAGCAACATCTGATTCACGAGAAAGCCTTCACCAAGGAACGCGACCGGCTGAGCGCGGAACGTCGCGCTTTGCCATGGGTGAAGGTCGACAAGGACTACCACTTCCAGGGTTCGAACGGTGAATTGAAACTCACTGACTTGTTTGGCAAACACAGCCAACTGGTGGTTTACCACTTCATGTTTGCCAAGGATTGGGAGGAAGGGTGCCAGGGGTGCTCGTTCCTCAGCGACCATATCGATGGCGCCAATCAGCATCTGGCCCATCACGACATCGCTGTTGTGGCTGTTTCTCACGCCCCATTCAATGAGTTCCAGGACTTTAAACGGCGCATGGGCTGGAAGTTTGATTGGGTGTCGTCAGAGGGTTGTGACTTCAACTACGACTTCGGTGTTTGCGCCCGGGCAGAAGATGTCGCGGCGGGAAAGGCTACGTACAACTACGAAAAAACTGACAGCGCCGAGGAAGAAATGCCCGGGCTGAGCGTGTTTTATCGCAATGCGAATGGCGACATTTTCCACACCTACTCAACCTATGCTCGCGGTCTCGACATGCTGGTCGGTGCCTACAACTACCTCGATCTCACGCCCAAAGGCAGGAATGAAGACGAGATCATGGAATGGGTTCGGCATCATGATCGTTATGAGCAAGGTGCTAAATCGAGTTGCTGCCACGAAGAGCAATAAGCACTGAACTTTTCCCGCGCTCAAGGCCTCAACCGGTTAACCCGCCTTAACCGGAACTGAGGCCTGCCCCGATGAAAACCCTGATCAAGCTCACCCTCGCCGCCACCCTCGCTTGCGCCCTGCCCGTCTGGGCCTGTACGCCGGAGGAGGCCACCGCCAAACGTGAACAACTGGCCAAGGAAGTCGCCAAGCTCACCGAACAGAATCCGGCCAAGGCCAAAGAGATCAATGCCGAGTTGCAGAAAATGGATCTTGGTACGGCCAGCAAGGACCTGCCGGACAAGTGCCAATTGATTGATCAGCGGTTGAAAGAATTGAGTACGGCTGAGAAAAAAGCCGAAAGCTAAAAGCCAGGTCAAAACATCGCAGCCTGCGGCAACTCCTGCATCGATCCCTGTAGGAGCTGCCGCAGGCTGCGATCTTTTGCTCCTGAAAATGCATTAATGCATTTATTTATTTGCATTAATGCATATCCCTGACTAGGGTTACCTCGAGCAAGGAGATCGGAACCGGCCACAGAAGATGGCAACCGTTAAGCACCGATCGCTCAGCAATACCGCAACACCCTCACAAGCAAGATGCTTGTTTTCATTCATGGAGGATTGAAAAAATGTTAACCACAGAAGCAACACGATTCACCGGCGAATCACTGCCAAGGTGCCTGGCCAGCCATCTGCTCGACCCGCAACTGGTCGAAGTCGAGGCCGCTGAACAGATCAGCGCCCTCGCCGCTGGCAGCCTCAACTTCAACATGCAGAAACAGACCCAGACCAACTGGTGCTGGGCCGCCGTGTCCGCCTCGGTTGGCAACTATTACGGCACCGGAAACTGGACGCAGTGCGGCGTGGCCAGCACCCAGCTCGACCGCAACTGCTGCAATCAGCCGGGACCGTGCAACGTCTACGGCTATCTGGATTCCGCTCTGCAAACCACCCGCAGTTACAACGGCATGAATCAGGGCTCGCTACAGATGTCGGCCATTCAGAACCAGATCAGCATGGGCCGCCCGGTCGGCTTGCGCTGCGCCTGGTACGGCGGCGGTGCGCACTTTCTGACGATCTACGGCACCAATGGCGATTACGTATTGGTTGCAGACTCGATCTACGGCTATTCGACCCGCGCGCTGAACGCGTTCCCCCGTGCCTATAACGGCGGCGGCAACTGGACCCACACTTACTTCACCGTGAAAAACTAGGAGGGCGACATCATGCAACTGACTTATCCAAAGGCGCCTTCCAACGGCGTACAGACCTTGCGTCCGGCGCTGCAAGCCGCTTTGCAAACCCATGGCTTTGGCGCCAATCGCCAGTTCGCCAATGCAGCACCTGCGAAGATCAGCCTGAGCGAGGCCTATCGTGGCTACTCGCTGAGTCTGGATGACCTGAGCCAAGGCAAAGGCCTGAAAGATGCCCGCCTCGGCGACTGGCATTACCTGGTGTTTGCCGACGGCGTAACGATTGCCGATGCGCAATTGGCCGAGGTGCGCGGGCATGTTGAATTCGCCTCGCTGAATCACGGCGATCACGCCGCAGCTACGGTGGGTGCGCTGAAACTGGCGGAACAAGCGCCGCAATTACAGGGCAAAACCGTTGAGCTGCGCGTGCTGTTTGTCTCGGCACTGCACGTTGTGGCGATCTGGCTGCATGCCGATGGGGAAGATGTGCTGATCCCGATCGAGCCGACGCCCAAGGAATTGGCGGGTACCGGGTTGTACAGCGAAGCAGCACTGCTTGCCGCATTGAAACCAGCGGCCGATCAGGCTAAACGGCGCTTTGACGCCGACACCAGTGGCCAGCTCGGCAACTGATGGACGAAAAAAAACCCGGACAGTGTCCGGGTTTTTTTGTGCGCCTGAAACGCCTTACTCAGCCGCAGGTTCTGCCGGCTTGCGGCGCTTCAGCGGCGCCATGCCATCGCTGCTCACCAACGAGTCCGGCTTCGGACGGTTGGCGCTCTTGCGCTTGGTCGGCGTCTTGGCAGCGGTTTTTTTCTTGTCGCCCTTGGCGTCAGTCTTTTTCTTCTTCACGCCAACGGCTTTGCCCGAAGCCTTGACCTTTTTCGGTCCGCCGTAGGTGCCTTTGACTTCCTTGATGGTACGGCGCTCGAAGCTCTGCTTCAGGTAGCGCTCGATGCTCGACATCAGGTTCCAGTCGCCGTGGCAAATCAGCGAGATCGCCAGACCGTCGTTACCGGCACGGCCGGTACGACCGATGCGGTGCACGTATTCGTCGCCGCTGCGGGGCATGTCAAAGTTGATCACCAGATCCAGACCATCCACGTCCAGACCACGGGCCGCGACGTCGGTCGCTACCAGAATCTTCACGCCACCCTGCTTCAGACGGTCGATCGCCAGTTTGCGATCCTTCTGGTCTTTCTCACCGTGCAGCACGAACGCTTTGTATTCCTGAGCCACAAGGCGGCCGTAGATACGGTCGGCCATGGCGCGGGTGTTGGTGAAGACGATGGCCTTCTGGTAGGTCTCGTTGGCCAGCAACCAGTTCACAATCTGCTCTTTGTGCTGATTGTGGTCGGCGGTGATGATTTGCTGGCGGGTGGTCGAGTTCAGTTGGCTGACCGCGTTGAGCTGCAAGTGCTCAGGGTTGTTCAGCACCTTGCCGATCATGTCGCGCAGTCCAGAACCACCGGTGGTGGCCGAGAACAGCATGGTCTGCTGACGGTTCGGGCATTCGTCAACCAGACGCTGGACGTCTTCGGCGAAGCCCATGTCGAGCATGCGGTCGGCTTCGTCGAGCACCAGCACTTCGACTTCTTTGAGGTCGAGGTTGCCGGCGTTGAGTTGCTCGATCATCCGGCCCGGGGTACCGATGAGGATGTCCGGCACTTTGCGCAGCATCGCAGCCTGGACCTTGAAGTCTTCACCGCCGGTGATCAGGCCGGACTTGATGAAAGTGAACTGCGAAAAGCGCTCAACTTCCTTCAACGTCTGCTGGGCCAGCTCGCGGGTCGGCAGCAGGATCAGCGTCTTGATGCTGACGCGAACCTTGGCCGGGCCGATCAGGCGATTGAGGATTGGCAGAACGAAAGCGGCGGTTTTGCCGCTACCGGTTTGCGCCGTCACCCGCAGATCACGCCCTTGGAGCGCCAGCGGAATGGCCGCGGCTTGCACAGGCGTTGGCTCGACAAATTTCAGCTCGGCCACAGCTTTAAGCAGGCGTTCGTGCAGGGCGAATTGGGAAAACACGGGTGCTACCTCGAAGATATGCAAAAAAACAGCTGCATAGGTTACCGGTTTCGAGCGCTCAGGCCGAGTTTCTTTATACAAACGGCAAAAAATAACGCCATCGGGTGGACTCAACTGCGTCCTGAAAACGCCTTCCGAGCCATCGACACATCTTCTATCTGTCAGCACACCTCAGGAAGTCAGAGAGCGAGCTTTTGAGTCAAGTCGCTGTTCCTTATCACGAAAAATCACCAGCAAAACCATGCCTGCAAACGTGAATAAATGGCCGGCTGCCATGCCATACCATATCCCTTTGGCGTCAAAACCTCCCGCATAAGCCAGCGCAAGTCCCAAACCGAGACCTATCGGCCAGTTACCCAAGAGGCTGATAAAAAGCTGTTTTCCGGTTTCACCATAGCCCTGCATAACTCCGCGCAAAATAATGGCTACCGAATCAAAGACAAACAAGAACAATGCAATCTCGATGAAGTCTTCGGTGAGCTGCAAGGTATCAGCTGACCCAGAGGAATCGGGTAAAAACAAAATGGGAATATCCCCTTTGAAAGCAAACATAACCAACAGCAATACGATCGAAAACAACAAACCAGCAAACAGGACAGAAATGATGTTGCGCCGTGATTCCGACAACGAAATAGACTTTGAAACCAATATCGCAGAAGCGTCACTGAAGCCGAACATCAAAACAATGACGATTTCTATAGAGAGCACAGCCAAGGCATTGGCCGCAATCGCCGACTCGCCGAAGGGTGACATGAAAAACGCAGCAACCATGGTCGAGGCAATAGTCGAGAGTTCGAGCAGCCCGATCGGTGTGCCAATAGCAAGAACCTGCGATACCAAGTGCCGACTGAATTTGAATCTATTCGCAGAGAACACGATTCGCCGCTTTCGATACAGATGATCACCCGCCACCAAAATCGCCATGAAGCTGCAGAGCAATGTCGAAATCCCGACACTCGGAAGCCCCACGTCGAACACCGTGAACAGACAGTAGCCAACAAGCAACTTCGCCAACAAATACAGCAGCGATTGCTTGAAAACCTCCCATGGTGCATGCAGCACAGAAAGATAAGTAACCAGAATGGTAAATACAAAAGACGGCAGCAAACTGATCGTGAGAGAGAGAAAAAGCGGAAACATAAGACTGGTCAGTTCACGCGGCTGCTCGAGAACATTGAGCAACCATTCGCCACCTATCAAAAAGGTACTCGCCAGCAATGACACAACCGCCAACGCGATTACACTGTTCAGGACAACCTGCGTGGCCTCTTTATACGCGCCGGCCTCAACCAACTTCCCTAGCATCGGGATGATCGCAAGAATAATTCCATCCCCGAGAATTTTTATAAAAAAATACAGGTTAAACGCCAGGGAAGCGGCCGCAAGTTCTTGCTCCCCCAGTCGCCCAATAAAAAAATAATCGATCGCTCCCGAGGCAAATACGATCAAATTCGAAACAGCCAGAGGCAGCGCCAGTCGGTAAACACCTAATATATTACTCAAGCGAATCATCAATAGTCCTTTAGCGTCTTTCTGGCAATGCACTGTATTAAACAATGAGGGCCACCATCGTCCATTATAAATTCAGACAGATCTACTTCGACCAACGTACAGCCGAGCTTCTGGAACACTGCCCTGGTTGCGGGGCAAAGTACAGTTGTCAATAGCACACCGTCGCCGAGATTGACAAAATTACAGGCAAACGGCGTTTCGGTTACGTCCACTGGAATGCAGTCAATCCCTTCCGTCCTTAATCGGTCTATTTCCTCTTCGTCAATCTTTCCAGCAGCATAGACAATCGTATGCTTATCAATAACGCCCAAGGCGACGTCGAGATGCCTCAGTGTGACGTCGTAATTGACTATTAATGCCTTCCAGCCGTTGTCTATGAATAAATCCTGAATTTCAGTCGCACCTGAATGGGATGTCCTCAATTGGTTCGTCCCGATGACAACCAGACCGTTTCGTACAACGATGACGTCTCCGCCCTCCAACGTCCCTTGTTGAGCCTCATGTGCTAGAGGCCATCCATGATCAGATGCAAACTCTTTGATCAACTGCGTCTCTTTCTCTCGCTCACAAAAACCCATGTTATTTACATAGACGCCGAACGGCGTAAAAATGCTGCTATCTCGGGTATAACATTGATAGGGCAAATCAAGCTCAGACTTTACATATAGGCAGTGAATATCCCGCTTTTCCAACTCACTGACTAACCTGGCGTACTGGCCCAAGGACTTCTCGGTCGGAAACTCAGGACAGGCGTGACTGAGCAAAGGCTGAGACAACAAAACCGCTTCGAGTTTTTCGTATTCGTTATCTATACATGGTGTAATCAAGATTCCGCTCCCTTGGATATCTTCCTGCACCAAGACTCAATTACGCTATGCGTCCCGGTAAAATAAGTATAGCAGTGTTCTGCCTTGTTATAATCCGGCACCACCAATAGTACCTCATGAACTTTCTTGAGATTGTGATACGGCACCGTCGGCAATAAATGGTGAGTCAAATGCAAACCATTGAAATGCGGATGAACCATTTTCCTCAGGAACCCCGTGGAAGGATGGTTTCTGGCGAAGCTCATGATTCCACCGGGAACAAGACCAACATGATCCGATATGATCACAAAGCTGATGATCGCGTGATAAACGGTTGCTCTGGAAATAATCCAGAGCCCGACGAAAACAGCAACGGCCTCCAGACCAGAAAAATAAAATATCAATCCAAGAACTGCACTCCACCATAGCAAACAATTCAATGCCAACTTCAGTTGCACCGGCAAACCAAAAGCATTACCCAACCACGACTCCAGGCTTAATAGCTCCGAGCAGTAAAGCTTTATCCAGCCCTTTTCAACCAACTGGGGATCATGCAGATAGTCACTGTCTTTTTCCGGATCACCGAGATATCGATGGTGCTGCCCGTGAATACTTCTATATGAATCAAGCGATATGATCATCGGCAATGCACAAAACAACTTGGTCATGACGTCATTCAGTAAAGCACTAGCGGAAAGATTACGGTGTGAACCTTCGTGCACCAATACGACGAGTGCACGCTGCCGCGCGCCCATAAGAATGACGCTTAACGGAATAAACCAATAACTGAAATTCAACACCAGGCAAACCGAAAACGCAATGATGAAATATTCCAAAGCGATATAGCAGATGCTTTTCAGAGTCGACTGACGCATGAGAGCAGAGATATCCTCGCGCAACTTCAACGCGTCCAAATCTGATCTTAACTTCTTTAAATCCAGTCTGATCTTATCCTCAAAAAGATTCCTCTCCATGAAAGGCCCCCTCCACCAGAACACCACCTTTGATTGAAAAAAATCTGTTCCCGACATTCTCAACAAAACGTCGATCGTGAGAAACAATTAATGCCGCAGAGTTCATGCGCCTGATTTCATCCTCCAACATTTCCTGGGACTTGATATCAAGGTGGTTCGTGGGTTCGTCCAACAGCAAAAAATTTGGTTTGGTCTGCCGTAGCGCCAACAGAGACAGTCGCGCCCTCTCGCCGAAGCTGGTTCGCAGCATGCTTTTTTTTGTATCAAGATAGGTGAAGCCCGCCGAAGCCAGCAGTGCAACAGCCCTAGTTGAATCGGGCTCAGCGTTTTCTAAAACAAAATCGAGTATGGACTTATCAACTGATAGCCTGGACGGGCTCTGCTCGAAGTACCCGACTCGAGCGCTAGGAGTCAGTTCCAGCGCGTCGCTCGACAATCCCGCGATAACACGAAGAAAAGATGACTTGCCAGACCCATTGGCGCCGGTGATAACAATCCTGTCACCTCGTTTTATTTCCAACTCTGGAACCGTGAACAACAACTCTCCCGAAGGATTATTCACCTTGAAATCATAGAGTTTGATCAGATACTTCGCCTCGATCGACTCGGTTTCCAATTTGATTTGCACAGTATCAACGGTCTGCCGATCGGGTAACGTCGTCTTTAGCACTCTTATCTTTTTTTCGATCTGCTTGGCTTTCTGAGAGGCCTTGTCAGAAAAATTATTGACACCCAACTGACGTTGTAATTTCGCACTTTGAGTCAATCTTTCAATTTCTGACTTTCGGTCCTGCAGGGAGTTCTCGAGTTCGCGTTCCTTCTCATACATAAAGCCTTTTGCACGAGAATACGAGTAGGGAAATCTGTATACCCCTATCCGATCAAGGAAAAGTGTTTGCTGAGTCACAGCGTCGAGAAAAAAACGATCATGGCTGGCAACCAACAACGTATTGACCCAGCCAACGGTTTGCAAAACATCAACGAGAATATCTGTCCTGTACATATCCAAGTGATTGGTCGGTTCATCAAGGATCAACAGATCAGGCTCGGATATCAGAGCAGCTGCAAACATCAACATTTTGTTCCAGCCACCGCTTAACTCACGGATTTGCAACTCCCGATACTTCTTCGGAAATTTCAATGACTCAAAAGTGTAGTCAATTTTCCAGTCATCCACGGCATCCGTGAGATAACCACGCAGAAAAACGTCGCATGTCACATTACCTTGAGCGAGCTCAATCAAACCTTGATGGACATAGAAGGATTTCAGACCTTTTTGTCTGGTCAGTGATCCGCTGTAATCATCTGAACTACCGGAGATACATTTGAGCAGGGACGACTTGCCGGAACCGTTGCTACCCACCAGGCCTAATCGGTCACCCTCGGCAAGAGACAGCGCCACGCCTTCAAATACCGGTTCTGCGCCGTAACCCAAAGATAAATCTTCTAGTTTAACCAGGGACATGATTAGATTTACTCCAGTCTCTTACCAGGCACTTTCTTTTATATGATTTCACATCGGCCAATGCTGCGACTTCCTGATGATGCAGATTTACAGAGTAACCAAACAGAGCGATCAGTCTTTCGTTGAAATGACCAAGCAACTTCGGCATTTCGCAGTATGTCGGGCCGCTGTAAATCGTCTGCAATAAAACGTCGGTAGCGCTGGTTTGAATAACGCGAAACTCATTCAGATTAAGATCGTGTTCCACCAGGACATCATCGACAGCTGCGAGAATCGATGCACTGGGCACTACGCGATTATCCGCAGTCAGAAACGCGTCATCACTTCTGCCGTTGACTTCAGAAATCCGCGCCCCATGACGCCCACAACTGCAAGCTTCATGAGCAGAAACTTCGCGAGCGAGATCACCGTGTTCAAATCGAATCAAGGGCATGAACCAGTTGTTCAGATCTGTACAGATGACCGTCCCCAACTCGCTGGCATCTTTATCAATAATTTCGACATGCACACCGTCCTCAACCACGTGATACATACCGTGACTGCATTGAGTGGCGATTAAACCAAACTCCTCGGAACTGTACTCATCAAACACGGCAACACCCAACTCCCTAGCGTAAAAATCACGCTCGGATTGCGGGCTGTATTCAGAATTTGTCACTATTGCCTCTACACCATAGTCGCTCAGCCGCAGGCCCATTTCTTTGATGAGTGGCAGGTAACTCGGTAACGTCGATATTACGCGTGGCCGGAGAAACTCGAGGTGTTGACCCAGCGGTGTGGCCGGGAAGAGATCGGGCAATTGAAATGTTCGATACGTTCCGTCAAAGGAAGAAACCCACAACCCGGCGTGGTGGATCAAATAGATCCAGTCACCTGACTCCAGCGGACGTTTCAGACAGCTGTTATAAAACCGCAACACCTCTGAGTAGTCCCGCAAGATATCCGGTTGATCGTGAAAGCTGATAAACGGTGTGCCGCTGGAGCCGGAAGTCCTTGTGGAGGGTGTACTGATTATTTTACGTGGCGAGGAGACTCGTTCGACCATCTCAAATTCCCGCAACTGCCTTTTTGTCACGATCGGCAACTTGGAAAAATCCTCAAGGCTAGCAATCGCCCCGGGTTCATACCCTACGCTCGTGTAGAGCTGCCGATAGAACGGTACTTTTTCATAAGCGAAATCAACCAGGCGCTTCAATCGTTCAAGTTTGAACTGATTGATATCTTCTTTAGAAAAATGCTGGAACTTCTCCATCGCCTGCGCGTTGGCTGACCAAAAACGCAACGCATCAAGTTGTATGACCCGGGAATCGGTATCCGGTTTCGAAACGCTCTTCGCCAGTTCTTCAATCTGTTCGATCGCATTCGTAAACTTCTGACAATCGTATGTCATCAATCCGGCATCCATGCTCAAGTTACTAATCCTCTACCGTGCAAGATTTATGATGCATCAGTACACACAGCCTGGATGAGCGTCCAGGTTGATCCGGGGAGATATGCGGAATGCCTCTGCTACCGCAAGCCTCACCGTCCTTGATCTGTCCATCGTAGATCAGGATATCGCCCGAATATGTCTTCCACAGAGCGTGTTCAAAGGCAAGTTCAAACGTTTCCTGCAGGCCTATCGATTCATCGTCTTCGCCAAAATGAGCCATTTTCACGTCAGGCATGAACAACGCCCCGCCATGCCCTTCCCAGCCAGTCTCGAGAAGTGAAGTAATGGCTGTTTCGCGAACACCGTAATACATATCCGAATGGAGGAATGGCGTTAGTGTTCCTTGTGACGCCATTTCGTCTTTAGAGATGATGATCGACAGTTGCTCAACGAAGAAGCTTGCTCCAGAACGTTCTACCTCCGCCAAAACGTCAAGGAGCCTGTTGACGAACAGGTCGCCAAGTTCAGTTTTACCGCGAACAGAATGCGCACGACTTTGCCACCAACTCAGACCTCCCACCTCTGAGTCGCGGACATCGTAGCTCCTCAACTCCAGCGTAAGATGAATATTCCCGTCAGGTCGGCCGTTAAGTCCTGCCGCTTTTTCCAGAATCGACATTGATTCTGCGACCAGATCGCCCTCCTCCGGATACTTCATCACCCAACGCCATTCAGAAGGTGCGAACGCTTTGACTAGCTCAATAGGCCAATCGGCGCGCGCGAAGTGACGCTTCAACCCTTCGTTCAAGAACCCTTCTTTCCAGACCAGCAATGCCGACTGATGACCCAGTGCACCGTCGCGTTCAGACAACGCTGCATAATCGCCATCGACAATCACGCTCTCGCTGGAATGACAAAGTTCATAATTCTCTACTATCGACGGTAGTCTATGCATTAACGTAATCCTCAAATGCATAAGCCTTGATATTTTTTATCTTGTTATCCGAAGACCACAGGTAAATATCCGGCTTGGCTACACCATTGAAAAAACTGCTTTTAACCATAGAATAAGGGAGCATGTCTTCAAACACGACTTTGGAGCCGACATGGAGCTCGGCATCAAACTCATAGGTACCCACTACATCACCCGACATGCAGGACAAGCCACATAACGTGTATGAAAACTGACTCACTGCAGCCACTTTTCCATTGATGACGCGCGGGCTATATGGGATCTCGAGCACATCTGGAATGTGCGCAGGTACGGAAATATCCAATATCGCGTTTTTATTTTCCCTTCCGTTAATATCCAGCACCCCTGCTACCAGGTACCCGGCGTCCAGCACCCATGCTTCGCTCGGTTCCAAGTAAATGTCCAGATTATACTTATCGCGAAACGTCTTTAGTCGGTAAATGATCCGATCCAGATCGTAACCCGGCGAGGTGAATAAACTTCCTCCACCAAAGTTTATCCACGTCAAATTCCCGCCTCGTATGACCACGTCGAGTTTTTGCTCGATGAGGTCCAGATTAGTACAGAACTCCTGTGCATCTCTTGACTGGCACATATTATGGATTAGGATCCCGCTGTAGGCAGTGTCCAAAGCATCGAGTTCGGTAAGCTTGATTCCCAAGTGAGAGTTGGGTCTGCAAGGATTATATAAATCCTTTTCCACGACGGATATTTCCGGATTAACCCGCACGCCGATTCTGGCATGTAGCTTTATGTCGTGACTCCCTTGCAAGCTCTGGAAAAGCTTGAGTTGCTCTGCAGAATTAAAAACCAGAAAATCAGCTTTCGCGGAATATTCCAGAATTTCCGCCTGGGTAAATGCGGGCTTATAAATACTCAGCACCGCTGGTTTTCTCAACCCGCCTTCAGTGACACTTCTGAATTCGAAAGACGAACCTGTTGAGTAACCAGAAACACGCCCATCAAAAAACTCATTGAGGATACCGACAGCATTGAACGACTTCATCGAAAACAGCACCGTACATCCTGCACGTTGCTCAATCATGTTCATAATGGATACATTGCGCTCGAGCAATGACGAATCACATAAATAATAAGGCGTCTTAACTTCAGTGTTCATGGCCATCAAGACATCTTTCATGTCGCATGCCCGCCCAGCTTGACAAGTTTATGATAAAAACCATGTTCCATCTGTCCATACTCTGGCCACATTTCTGCCAACCAGTTATGAGCTTCCTGCATTCTTTTATTCGGAATAGCAGGAAACAAGTGATGTACCAGGTGAAAACAGTCATGTCGTGGAAATGCTATAGATCGCATAACCGGGTTCTTGATATAGCAATTCCTGGATTTATAGAGAGCATCCACATTATCAAGGAGGCCACCATGATCAAGATAATCTGTCAGGTATTTTATAACTTGGTATGCAGTGGCAAATGGCACAAGGAAATAGGCAAAAAATACCAGCGGGGAAAAGGTTGCGAAGATAATGAGAAGTACGATATAGCTGCCCCGGACAATTTTCGCCCACAATGGATCTCGCTTCACATAGATCTTCACAAATATATATTCACGCAAGTGTCGCAACGACATGGCAAACAACAATTGCTTCCATACCGCGACGGGCGTAACCGCCTGAGAGAACCCAAACTTTTCAAAGCCACGGAAATCCCCGTCCGCTTGGTAGTCTCCCAAATATCTGTGATGGCTGGCATGCTCCTCTCTGAAGTCATAGTAAGAGCCAAACTCGATAATCCCGAGAATGACTCCAATCCGTTCGTTCCATTTTCTTTCCCGAGTGAAATACAAATGAAAACACTCGTGCGACATGTTATTTATTGCCCGCCATCGAGTACCAATGAAGAATATCAACGGGAAATACAAGACCATGCCCAGCATCAGGCTATAGGTAAAGACAAAATAACTTAACGCCGCAGCCACGATACCGGCGGAGATATGCATAATTGCAATACCGCATGCCATCAGCCTGGAGACTTTACCTCCTTTGAACTGAGCAATTCCCTGTTCTAGCATTTCCCATTGAGTATTCATAAGCGATCCTTCGCTATTCAAGTGTACCGTTGATATTTGCCTGACCTTCTCACATCCAGTGTTGCACAATGGAACGAGCCACCGAATGACTGAAAGTTTCGGAAGTCACAAGGAATCACCTCGTATCCCCAACGTCTGAAGGCGGCAATAAAATCGGCTTCCTGCCGTTCGACAATAACGGTGCGGTCATCCAGCGAGAGCACGTTGGTGTGAATCCATTTGCTGGTCATATATAGCGGGTGCGAGTCTGGAATCGTACTGGGAGGCGGGACCAAAATTTCCCAATCCTTGAAAAACTCCGGCAGTTTGCTTACCCATGCCTTATTGACCAGCACTCGACCGGGAGACAGCGGCATGATTGTGGTGTCGATGTGCATGGGTGAGGCGTCATCAAACTCATAAATATGTATTTTATAGTTTTCTCCAAGCTCTCTTTGCAGCCACTGCACCCCCAACATGTTAGTGACATGGCTGCGTTGCCCGACGATGTCTGCCCCAATCCGAAGAAAATCGGCAGCGTCAAAGAGAGGCTCATGCTCTTCGATCACTTGATCAAAGTACTCCTCGGGAAAGGAGTGCCCCTGTTTCCACATCGTATCCCTGAGCATTGGCTTCGGCGCGGATGTAATGTGCGCACCGCGTTTAAAGTAATCGTTCAGAATATCCCTGAATGGAAAAGTCTCAAAGTAGCGACTGCGCCAGGCCATGGGTGTTTCGATAATCTTGTTGCCCAACGCAAACATGCCATCTCTAGGCATGGCGCTGTAATACCCTCCATTCGTAGAGAAGAATGGCGTGACAATGGGTCTGAAATGATCGTGTTCGTTAGGCCTTTTGACCGTAATACCCAATCCTTCGAGCAGTGATGCCAACCCATCAACCTCTTTTCGAGCGCGCGTCACGTGTTCTTTGTCAAAGCGCTTGCCAGAGTTATCAATAAAAAACTGCTGGGTTCTTTGCGGTATCACTGCCTTCAGGTTCGTGTCCCACTCTGGAATCCTGAAGTCATCAATAATACCTACGATGACCTCTTCCAGCGGGTCCCACTCGGTGTAAACACTCACAGGTGATTGAGTGACTTCCTGTTCGATCAATTCACTCTTTTGAATACTTTGAAATTCCATTTTCAATAATCCATGCGCATTACTTTGGGGGCGATCACCGATCTCGATAGCGATACCGCGTCGATGTACTGTGGATCGTATTTGCTGCTACTGAGTTTTCGCTGCATTTGTTCAGTAGACAGTTCTACTTTCCCCGCATGGCCAACCAGCCAGACCCAATCCTGTTCATCAACTTCGAAGTAGGTGACGTGGTGAAACACCTTCTGCATCCGCTCGTAAGACTCTTTCAGGGTCTTGCATCGCCATAAGCAAGAGTTACCTGCCTGGGTAATGAATGCGCCATCCGGACTCAGCAAGGATTTTACATCGGCCCAAAAAGACTCATTATAAAGCCCTTCTGTTTCCGGCCCTTCATCGGGTATATCCATCACGATGAGGTCGTAGGTTTTTCCCTTGCCGAGCAAGTTCGTTATGTACTCCTTGCCATCACCAATAATTATTTTTATGGCGCTGTCATCATTGGCACTGACATACCTTTTTATTTCTTCTTCGGTGTACCCATACGGAAGGTGTTCACCGCAGGCTCGCATGCACTCTTCGTCGATATCTACATGAGTGATTTGACTCACCCCTGCTTCCTGAAGAATTTTTACCGCCACCCCCTCGGACGAGCCAATAACCAACGCCGACTGCGGTAAATTTGGCATACTGAGAAGCGCTGGCATTACTTGCCCTTCATGATAAGCCAATTGGCTTAACTCGGAGCTTTGCCGCTCGTTATTACAGAACAGGGTTCTACCGTGGGCGGTATCCGCAATAAGGATATCCTGAAATCTCGTGCGCCCCTGGAAATGCGTTCTGTATATCTGCCACGTTCTGCTGACCCCATCCGATATAGGCTCTTGCAACAACATAGGTTCAGAAACTTCGCTCATCCTCACTACCCTCCTCATGCTGTAACATCCTCATCCATTGATGACTTACATTGAGCTTTACTTACTGACAGCCACGCCTCACAGTCTTTATTTGATGCTCATCACAATCGAGTGCAGCACAGATAAACTCAAAAGCCTTATCCGGATCGCACTGCGTCCCACAAGTGAAAATATCGAGAAATAGCGCGCCGAGTTCCGGGTAGGTATGAAAGGAAGCATGAGACTCTTCCAGTAAAACCAGAACTGTAACGCCTTGCGGATCAAACTGTTTGGACACAGTTCCACAGACTGTTGCGCCCGCTTTAGTCGCCGCAGCGCACAAGAGCTCAGTCAGAAAACTTAGGTCGTTTAGTTTTTTCGGAGCGACATTATAAAGCTCGCCAAGAGTGTGCTTTCCGAAGAAAGCTCCAGAGTTGTTTTCCATGCAAGTTCCGTCTGCAAGGTAGAAAGTTTTTGCAGACTACATTTGCGTTGAACGATAAGTAAATCCGTAGAAGTGTAACTGAATGTTACATTATTTAAAGCACTTCAAAATCATCAACTTAAAACTACTAATAAGCGCTAAAAACCCATAACTAACGATTAGTCAGGATGGTGCGACGTCCATTTTGCTGACCTCTATCAGTGCAAAACTTATTTATTGTGACTTGCCAAAATTAACGTTCTGGATAGATACGCTTCGAGTTCCCAGGCGCTTTACAGGTTTCGCGCCAACCGACAACTTTCTGACGTCATTAATCAATCTAAAAAAAGACGTAAATTCACAAATTCATCTATGCGAACAGCGATCATTCACACCTTGTACGGCGCGCCCGGACAGTGCTATGCCGAGCCCCCCACACACCAATGCAGGCGCATTTTTTGTTGCCTGATTTATCATCAACGGCAATACCGCGCGTTTTAAATGCTCTAATTACTCATCGCGTCTCACAGAAGAATCGTTCTCCCATGGATTTCAAACAGCTCTGGCTTACAGCCCAAGACCTCTGGGGCACCCTGGAACAGCATCCGTTTCTGCAATCCGGCCTGGCGCTGATGTTGCTGTTGGTCATCGCGCTAGTGCTCGGACGAGTTGCGCGCTACCTGATCCTGCACGCCAGCCGCATGCTCGGCCGCCAGCCGGCGCTGCACTGGATCAATGACTTTCGCCATAACAAGGTGTTTCAGCGCCTGGCGCAGATGACGCCGTCGTTGGTCATCCAGTTCGGCCTGCATCTGGTGCCGGAATTAAGCAAAACCGCCATGATCTTTCTTGGCAATGTGGCGTTGTCGTTCACCATTCTTTTCCTGCTGCTCTCGGTCAGCGCCCTGCTCAATGCGTCGCTCGACATCTATGCACGTACCGAACACGCCCGGACGCGCTCGATCAAAGGCTACGTGCAACTGGCGAAGATGGTCTTGTATGTGTTCGGCGCGATCATCATCGTCGCCACACTGATCGACCGCTCACCGCTGTTGCTACTGTCTGGTCTGGGTGCAATGTCGGCGGTGATTCTGTTGGTCTACAAGGACACGCTGCTGTCGTTCGTTGCCAGCGTGCAGTTGACCAGCAACGACATGCTGCGTGTCGGCGACTGGATCGAGATGCCACAGGTCGGCGCTGACGGCGATGTGGTCGACATCACCCTGCACACGGTCAAGGTGCAGAATTTCGACAAGACCATCGTCTCGATCCCGACTTGGCGGCTGATGTCCGAGTCATTCAAGAACTGGCGCGGCATGCAGCAATCGGGTGGGCGACGGATCAAGCGCAGCCTGTTCATCGACGCCAGCGGCGTACGTTTCATCCGTGATGACGAGGAGGAAAAGCTCTCCCAGGTGCATCTGCTCACCGATTACATGAGCCGCAAGAAAGCCGAATTAAAAGCGTGGAACGAGGCCCAGGGCAATGTCGCGGCGATGTCGGCCAACCGTCGACGCATGACCAATATCGGCACTTTCCGCGCCTATGCGCTGGCGTATCTGAAGAGTCATCCGGAGATTCAGCCAAACATGACCTGCATGGTGCGGCAGATGCAGACCACTGCGCAGGGCATTCCGCTGGAGATCTACTGCTTCACCCGCACCACGGCGTGGGCCGATTACGAGCGGATTCAGGGGGATATTTTTGATTATCTGCTGGCGGTATTGCCGGAGTTCGGGCTGAGTCTGTATCAGCAGCCGAGTGGTGGGGATTTGCGCTCTGGATTGCTGCCGGCGGTGCTCGGCGCAGCCAGCATTCCTGAACCGCAGAAACACCTCATGTAACCCCACCACTCCTACAGGGGTTATGCAGTGGCTGGGGATTTGCGGATGCCCAGTCGGCTGATCCATACGGCGGCAAGGATGACGCTGCCACCGAGGAACAATCTTCCAAGTTCCTCATGCTGATTCCAGATCAGCAGATTCAGCAGCAACCCCACCGGTACATGCAAATTGTTCATCACCGCCAGCGTGCCGCCGTTGACCATGCACGCGCCCTTGTTCCACCAATACATGCCCAGCGCGGTCGAGACCAGGCCGAGGAACAGCAACACGCCCCACTGCAACGGTGCTTCCGGCAGGAAATTCGCTTTGCCGAACATCAGGAATGCGGGCAACACCACCGCCAGTGCACCGAGGTAGAAGAAGCCGAAGCGCCGATAGTGCGGTAGATCGCTCGGGTGCTTGGCCACCAGATGCTTATACATCACCTGCCCGGCGGCGTAGGTGAAGTTGGCCAGTTGCAGGAGCAGGAAGCCCATGAAGAAGTCCGGACTGATGCTGTCGAAGCGAATCACCGCCGCCCCACTCACCGCCACCAGCGCGGCGATCAGCGCCCATGGGTTGAAGCGGCGGTTCAGCGCATCTTCGATCAGCGTCACGTGCAGCGGCGTGAGGATGGTGAACAGCAACACTTCGGGCACCGTCAGCACCCGGAAGCTCAGGTACAAGCAGACGTAGGTCACGCCGAACTGCAAGGCGCCGATCAGCAGCATGCCGCGCATGAATGAAGGTTCCACCGAACGCCAGCGGGTCAGTGGAATGAACACCAGCCCGGCCAGCACCACACGCACCAGCACCGCGAAATAGCTGTCGACATGACCGGCCAGGTATTCGCCGATCAGACTGAAGGAAAACGCCTGGATCAGCGTGACAAAAAGTAGATAGCCCATGCTCGCCTCGAAATCGAATGGCGGCGACGATAGCGGTTTTTCCACCCCGCAACCAACAAAAATCCCCCTGTAGGAGCTGCCGCAGCCTGCGGCAGCTCCTACAGGGGATCGGTGAGTTACGGGCAAAAAAAAGCCCGATCTCGCTAATGCGTTCAATCGGGCTACAGCACTCAGGAGCAACAAGTGCAAAGGGAGGTTCGATGCGCGTAGAGCCTTGAAGGGGTTGCGCCAGGTCACTTAAACAATCGGGGATTATCTGGCGATTAACCTATCAAGCGACCTGGGACAGCTTGGCGTTGGCCTGATTCAGGCCTTTCTCCTGGAAGTCGCCACCGAGATTCATGCCTTCGGCGTGAATGAATGTCACGTCGTTGATGCCGATGAAACCCATGACCTGACGCAGGTACGGTTCCTGATGATCCGCCGGGCCGCCGGCGTAGATGCCGCCGCGAGCGGTGAGCACGTACGCACGTTTGCCGCTGAGCAAGCCTTGCGGGCCGGTTTCGGTGTACTTGAAGGTCACGCCGGCACGCAGCACGTGGTCGAGCCAGGCCTTGAGGGTGCTCGGGATGGCGAAGTTGTACATCGGCGCGGCCATGACCAGCACGTCGGCGGCGAGCAATTCATCGGTCAATTCGTTGGAGCGGTCCAGCGAAGCTTGTTCGCTGTCGTTGCGCTGCTCGGCCGGCTTCATCCAGCCGCCCAGCAGGTTGCTGTCCAGGTGTGGCACCGGGTTCGCGGCGAGGTCACGTACGGTGATCTGATCGTTAGGATGCGCCGCCTTCCACTGACTGATGAAAGTCTGGGTCAGTTGACGGGAAACCGAATCTTGTTGGCGGGCGCTGCTTTCAATGATCAGAACGCGGGACATGGTGTGTAGCCTCCATCCGAGAATGTTGTAGGTCGATGGAGTGAAGGTTAAACAGAGTCGAATCGATGAAAAAGCGCAAATAATTGCTGCAAAGTATCGAATAATTCGTTTAGATGCTGAACCATGCTCCTGTAGGAGTGAGCCTGCTCGCGATAGCGGTGTGTCAGCTACATCTGTGCTAACTGAAACACCGCTATCGCGAGCAGGCTCACTCCTACAGGGATCGGTGTTATTTCGGGCTGCAGGTCAGTGTGATGCGCAGCTTGATGATCTCGCGGGTGAACTTGGCCGTGGCGTTTTTATGTTTGCCGGCCGGTACCTCGATTGTGCGGGTGCGCGGTGCTTCCGGACCATTGCTGAACACCGCTTTGCAGGATGCATCGACATCACCGTAGTTGGCCACCCGAATCGAGCCGATGTCGTTATCGGTGTCGAAGGTTTCGTAATCGATCTTCATGCCATTGAGATCTTTCTGCACATCGATCGGGTACGCAAAAGCAGTCAGCGGAAGCAACGCCAGCAGCACACAACAGAATTTTTTCATTCGGCAGTCTCCATGAGGGACGGCCAGCTTAGGACAAGAGGAGCTATTGATGAAAGCGCCCCGCGTGACCCTGGATCAATGGCGAACATTGCAGGCCGTGGTCGACCACGGCGGATTCGCCCAGGCTGCCGAGGCCTTGCACCGTTCGCAATCGTCGGTGAGTTACACCGTCGCCCGTATGCAGGACCAGCTCGGCGTGCCGTTGCTGCGCATCGATGGGCGTAAAGCCGTGCTCACCGAGGCCGGCGGCGTGTTGCTGCGTCGTTCGCGACAATTGGTGAAACAGGCCAGCCAACTGGAAGACCTTGCCCACCATATGGAGCAAGGTTGGGAAGCCGAGGTGCGGCTGGTGGTCGATGCGGCCTACCCGAGCGCACGCATCGTTCGCGCACTGACCGCGTTCATGCCGCAGAGTCGCGGCTGCCGCGTACGTCTGCGTGAAGAAGTATTGTCGGGTGTCGAGGAAGTGCTGCTCGAAGGTGTAGCCGACCTGGCCATCACTGGCCTGAGCATTCCCGGTTACCTCGGTGCGGAATTGAGCGACGTCGAGTTCGTCGCCGTCGCCCATCCCGATCACCCGCTGCATCGACTCAATCGCGAACTGAGCTTTCAGGATCTGGAGACCCAGATGCAAGTGGTGATTCGCGACTCCGGCCGCCAGCAGCCGCGTGATGTCGGCTGGCTCGGCGCCGAACAGCGCTGGACCGTTGGCAGCCTTGCCACGGCGGCCACGTTTGTCAGCAGCGGCCTCGGTTTTGCCTGGCTGCCACGGCACATGATCGAGCGCGAACTGAAAGATGGCTCGCTCAAGCTGCTACCGTTGGACAGGGGCGGCAACCGCAACTCCAGCTTCTATCTGTATTCGAACAAGGACAAACCCTTGGGCCCGGCCACGCAAATCCTTATCGAACTGCTGCGTACCTTCGACACTTTGCCGCTGGACGCACCGTTCGCCGCCCCTGAACAAGCCTGACACGGAGTTCACCGATGGCGTATTTCGAGCAAGAAGGTTGCAACCTGCACTACGAGGAATATGGCCACGGTACGCCGTTGCTGCTGGTTCATGGGCTCGGTTCGAGCACACTGGACTGGGAAATGCAGATCCCGGCACTGGCCGCGCATTACCGGGTGATCGTCCCGGATATTCGCGGCCACGGGCGCTCGGACAAACCGCGCGAGCGCTACAGCATCGCCGGTTTCAGTGCCGATATGCTGGCGCTGATCGAGCACTTGAACCTCGGCCCGGTGCACTACGTCGGGCTGTCGATGGGCGGCATGATCGGCTTCCAGTTCGGCGTCGATCAGCCGCAAATGCTGAAAAGCCTGACCATCGTCAACAGCGCACCCGAAGTCAAAATCCGCAGCCGCGACGATTATTGGCAATGGTTCAAACGCTGGAGTCTGATGCGACTGCTGAGCCTCTCCAGCATCGGCAAAGCCCTTGGCGGCAAACTTTTTCCGAAACCGGAACAAGCCGATCTGCGGCAGAAAATGGCCGAACGCTGGGCAAAAAACGACAAACGTGCTTATCTCGCCAGCTTCGATGCGATTGTTGGCTGGGGCGTTCAGGAACGACTTTCCCGAGTGTCCTGTCCAACGCTCGTCATCAGCGCCGACCGTGACTACACGCCTGTCTCGCTGAAAGAAACCTATGTAAAACTGCTGCCGAATGCGCGGCTGGTGGTGATCGCCGATTCGCGCCACGCCACCCCGCTGGATCAACCCGAACGCTTCAACCAAACGCTGCTGGAGTTCCTCGCCGCAGCCGATACTCAATCTCAGGATCACTGACCCATGTTGAAAAAACTCGCCCTCGCCGCTGGTACTGTGCTGTTTGCCGCCAACCTGATGGCTGCCACGCCGGCCAAAGCACCGCACGTGCTGCTGGACACCACCAACGGCCAGATCGAAATCGAACTGGACCCGGTCAAGGCGCCGATCAGTACCAAAAACTTTCTCGATTACGTCAACAGCGGCTTCTACAACAACACCATTTTCCACCGTGTGATCCCGGGCTTTATGGTCCAGGGCGGCGGCTTCACTCAACAAATGCAGCAAAAAGAAACCAAGGCCCCTATCAAGAACGAATCCAAAAACGGCCTGCATAATGTCCGTGGCACACTGTCCATGGCCCGCACCTCTGTACCTGACTCGGCGACCAGCCAGTTCTTCATCAACGTCAAGGACAACGACTTCCTCGACCAAGGCGACGGCTACGCAGTATTCGGCAAAGTGGTCAAAGGCATGGACGTTGTCGACATCATCGTCAACTCGCCAACCACCACCAAAAGCGGCATGAAAGATGTACCTGCCGACCCTGTTTTCATCAAGTCGGCCAAAGTCATCGACTAAGCTGTACAGGGCGTATCGAGCGGCGCTGGCCTGATCCCGCGCCGCTCACACCGATAAAAGGAGAGCCCGTACTCCGGGCGGTTATCTGATGCTCTATCGCCGTTTCGAACAACTGATCGACATATTCCGCGAGGCGCCGACGGCGTCCCCTCCAGATCGCGTCTGGCCCTTCTATACCTATTACCTCAAACAAGTCTGGCCAAGTTTTGCCGCCCTCCTCGTCGTCGGCCTGTTCGCCGCGTTGATCGAAGTGGCACTGTTCAGTTACCTGAGCCGTATCATCGACCTGGCCCAAGGTACACCGAACCCGAATTTCTTCAGCGACCACGCCCTCGAACTGACGTGGATGCTGGTGGTTGCCCTCGTCCTGCGGCCGATTTTCTTCGGCCTGCACGACCTGCTGGTGCATCAAACCTTGAGCCCCGGCATGACCAGCATGATCCGCTGGCAGAACCACAGCTACGTGCTCAAGCAAAGCCTGAACTTCTTCCAGAACGACTTCGCCGGGCGCATCGCCCAACGCATCATGCAGACCGGCAACTCGCTGCGTGATTCGGCGGTGCAAGCGGTGGATGCGCTGTGGCACGTAGTGATCTACGCAATCAGTTCGCTGGTGTTGTTCGCCGAGGCCGACTGGCGCCTGATGATCCCGCTGCTGACGTGGATCGTCGCCTACATCGGCGCGTTGTATTACTTCGTTCCGCGCGTGAAAGATCGCTCGGTGGAAGCCTCCGATGCGCGCTCGAAACTGATGGGCCGCATCGTCGACGGCTACACCAACATCGCCACGCTGAAGCTGTTCGCCCACACCAACTTCGAACAGCACTACGCCAAGGAAGCCATCGAAGAACAGACCGTCAAAGCGCGAATGGCCGGCCGCGTCGTCACCAGCATGGACGTGGCGATCACTGCCATGAACGGCCTGCTGATCGTCGGCACCACCGCGTTGGCCCTGTGGTTGTGGACGCAGTCGTTGATCACTGTCGGTGCGATTGCCTTGGCCACCGGCCTGGTCATCCGCATCGTCAACATGTCCGGCTGGATCATGTGGGTGGTCACCGGCATTTTCGAAAACATCGGCATGGTCCAGGACGGTTTGCGCACCATCTCGCAACCGGTCAGCGTCACCGATCACGAACAGGCCAAACCGCTGGACGTGGCCCGTGGCGAAGTGCGTTTCGAGCACGTGGATTTTCACTACGGCAAGAAGCGCGGGATCATTGGCGACCTCAACCTGAACATCAAACCGGGCGAAAAAATCGGTTTGATCGGGCCGTCCGGTGCCGGCAAATCAACGCTGGTCAACCTGTTGCTGCGCCTCTACGACGTCGAGGGCGGGCGGATCATGATCGACGGTCAGAACATCGCCGAAGTCGGCCAGGAAAGCCTGCGCGCGCGGATCGGCATGATCACGCAGGACACCTCGCTGCTGCACCGTTCGATCAGGGACAACTTGTTATATGGCAAGCCTGACGCCACGGATGCAGAGTTGTGGGATGCGGTGCACAAGGCGCGCGCCGATGAGTTCATTCCGCTGTTGTCGGACGCTGAAGGTCGTACCGGGTTTGACGCGCATGTCGGTGAGCGCGGGGTGAAATTGTCCGGTGGCCAGCGCCAGCGCATCGCCATTGCGCGGGTACTGCTCAAGGATGCGCCGATCCTGATCATGGACGAAGCGACCTCGGCGCTGGACTCGGAGGTTGAAGCGGCGATTCAGGAAAGTCTGGAAACCCTGATGCAGGGCAAAACCGTAATCGCCATTGCCCACCGTCTCTCGACCATTGCGCGCATGGATCGGCTGGTGGTGCTGGAGAACGGCAAGATTGCCGAGAGCGGCACCCATGCTGAATTGCTCGCCCACCGTGGTCTGTATGCACGGCTATGGGCGCATCAGACCGGGGGGTTTGTCGGCATCGACTGACCCCTCCAAGAGCGTGGGAACGATCACCGCCACAGCCCGCCAACCACGGGCGCTGGCGGTTTTTTTGTGGCCGCTGGAAATCGGCAAAAAGCCTGCTGTACTCAGCCAAGGTTCCGGAACGGAGCCTGTCGTAAGTCTGCAAGGACGCACAACTCGATGCAGTCTCGATAGCAGGGCTATCAAGGACGCCTCTCATGTCTCTGTTCAAACGTTCAGTCACTGAGTTGTTGGGTACGTTCTGGTTGGTATTGGGTGGTTGCGGCAGCGCGGTGATCGCCGCGTCTTCACCGTTGGGAATCGGGGTGCTGGGGGTGGCCCTGGCGTTTGGTCTGACGGTGCTGACCATGGCGTTCGCCATCGGCCACATCAGCGGATGTCACCTCAACCCGGCCGTTTCGGTCGGTCTGTTCGTCGGCGGTCGGTTTCCGGCCAAAGAGCTGCCCGCTTACATCATTGCCCAAGTGCTCGGCGCAATTCTCGCGGCAGCGCTGATTGCGCACATCGCCAGCGGCAAAGAGGGCTTCGATATCGCCGCCGGCCTGGCGTCCAACGGTTATGGCGAACACTCGCCGGGCAAGTATTCGATGGCCGCCGGGTTTGTCACTGAGTTGGTGATGACCGCGATGTTTGTGATCATCATCCTCGGCGCCACCGATAGACGCGTACCACCAGGACTGGCACCGATCGCCATCGGCCTGGGCCTGACGCTGATCCACCTGATCTCGATTCCGGTCACCAACACTTCGGTAAACCCGGCCCGCAGCACGGGGCCGGCACTGATGGTCGGGGGCTGGGCGATCGCGCAACTGTGGATGTTCTGGGTCGCGCCGTTGATTGGCGCGGTGGTCGGTGGCGGGATTTATCGCTGGTTGGGCAAAGAAGAAACCTGAGGGGTGCCTAAGATCCCTTTGTAGGAGCTGCCGAAGGCAGCTCCTACAGGGGATTTATGTCTGACGGTAGGGTAAGGCTGTTTTGGCTTCTTCGGCGTAGGCGAGGATGCCGGCGCGTTCCTGTTGCAGGAAATCTTTTACCGCTGCCTTCAACCCCGGATGCCGCAGATAATGCCATGAATGGGTGATCACCGGTTCGAACCCGCGAATCAACTTGTGCTCGCCCTGAGCGCCAGCATCGAAACGCTGATAACCCTGTGCAATCGCGTAATCCATGCCCTGATAAAAACAGGTCTCGAAGTGCAGTCGATCAAACTCCGCCAGACAACCCCAATAGCGACCGTAGAAACTGTCGCCACCGACCAGACTGAAGGCCATTGCCACCGGCCGTGAGCCCTGTTTGGCCAAGACCACGCGGATTGCCTCGGGCATGCGCTCGGCCAGCAGACTGAAGAACTCCCGCGTCAGGTAGGGCGTCTGACGCCGTACCGCATAGGTATTGGCGTAACAGGCGTAGACAAAATCCCACTGTGCCTCGTCCAGCTCGCGCCCCTCCAGCCATTCGAACTCAAAGCCCTGCCCCGCCACCTGCTCGCGTTCCTTGCGCATCTGCTTGCGCTTGCGCGAACTGAGCACGTCGAGGAAATCCTGGAAGTCACGATACCCACGATTCTGCCAGTGATACTGACAGCCGATGCGTTGCAGCCAGTCCGGTTGTTCGGCCATCGCCGCGTCGGTAAACGGGTCGGTGAAATTGATGTGCGCGCTGGAAAGCCCTTCAATTTCCAGATAGCCGGGCAGGCTCTTGAGCAGTTCAAAACCGTCTTCGACATTGGCCGCCAACAAGCGCGGGCCGCTGACCGGACTGAATGGTACGGCGCTCAACAGTTTGGGGTAGTAATCGATGCCGGCGCGGGCGCAGGCGTCGGCCCAGCCATGATCGAACACGTACTCGCCATAGGAATGCCACTTGCGATAACTGGGTAACGCGGCGATCAGACGATCATCTTCGATGTGCAGCAAATGCTCAGGTTGCCAGCCGGTGTGGGGGCCAACGCTGCCGCTGTCTTCCAGCGCGCTGAGAAAGGCATGGCGCAGAAATGGCTGGGTTTCAGGCACCAGCGCATCCCAGCTTGCGGGAGCGATTTGCGACAGGTTTTGCAGGCGTTGCAACGGCATCAAAAAGCTCTCCACAACAGGACTTCAGCGCCCGGCGAGTATCGCCGATTGCGCGGCATTGCACACCCGCAATCGGCCGACAGCGCTCTAGATCAATAGTTCAGGGCGAATCGATATCGTCATCAACCTGCCATCACTGTGCCACTGCTCTGTCATAAACCATCGCGATACTGGCGCCTGTTTTTAGAGCGCCGGGTTCTACCCGGACACTGTTTTCCGACGTTCGAATCGTCGGTTGTGCCCCGGATGGCTGTGCCATCCCCTCTCATCTTCGGAGATTGCTATGCGTCTTGCTTCCACGAAAACTGCGGCGGCCCTGTGCGGTGGCTTGTTGCTGGCCATGAGTGTTCCGGCCAGTGCTGCAGTCGACGCCAAACTGCTCGACATGCTCAAGGCTAACGGTTCCATTTCCCAGGCGCAGTACATCGAACTGCAAACTGAACTGGCCAAGGATCAGAAGGCTCAGCAAATCGCGCAGCAGGCGCAGCAAGAGACCAACGAACAAGTCGCTGCTGTTGCGAAGAAGACCAACGAGCAAAGCGTCTTCGACCAGAAACTCGCTTGGGCCGCAAAGACCCAGTTCAAGGGCGATGTGCGGATCCGTCAGGAAACCATCAAGATCGACGGCGAACCGAACAACGGTGGCCGCGACAAGGATCGTCAGCGCATCCGTGCCCGTCTGGGTGCCTACACCGAGATCAACCCGCAAGTCGACACCGGCATCCGTATCGCCACCGGCGGCGGCGATGATGCGCGTTCGACCAACCAGGACCAGGACAACTACTTCGACAAGAAGCAGATCTGGCTCGACCTGGGTTACATCGACTACCACCCTGACCAGATCAAGAACCTGCACATCATCGGCGGCAAGATGCTCCAGCCGTGGGTCAGCATGGGCGACGTGATCTGGGACAGCGACATCAACCCGGAAGGTCTGGCCGTTACCTACAAATACCCGTTGGGCAGCAGCGCCGAATTGTTCGGCAGCCTGGGTAACTACAACCTCAAGGACAACGTCGACGGCGATGGCGTGCAATTCCGTCACGACCTGCGCCTGACCGCTGGCCAACTGGGTAGCCGCTTCAACATCACCGACAACCTGAAAGTGACCCTGGGCGGCAGCGTCTACGCCTACCAGAACGACGAAGACAGCCGCTGCACCGGCACTTCCACACCGTGCGCCCTGGCGGTCAACGGCAACTCGGCCAACAACGAATTCCGTCTGTATGAAGGGTTCAGCCAGGTTGATATCGGCGGTCTGCCGATGCCGCTGTCGTTCTACGGTCAGTACGTGAAGAACAACGATGCCGTAACCGATCAGGACACCGCGTGGCTGTTGGGTGCCAAGTCGAAAGTCTTCGGCCTGAACCTCGATTACAACTATCGTGACGTGCAGCGCAACGCTGTGGTCGGCGCCTTCACCGACTCTGACTTCGCCAACGGCACCACCGGTTCGCGTGGCCACAAGTTCAAGGTCGGTTACGACATCGACAAGAACTTCGCCATTGGCGCGACGTACTTCCTGACCAAGGCCGACTTCGCCAGCCGTACCCAGCGTGACGCTGACGCCAACACCCTGCAGCTGGATGCGGAAGCCAAGTTCTAAAACGCTTCACCCTTTAGCCCGGTGCGGGCGGGACGATCCCCATCATCCGTTCGTTTCGCTCGCGCCGGGCTATTTCTGCAGGATGCAAAAATCCCCTGTAGGAGCTGCCGAAGGCTCGGGCCGCGATCGGACGATCGTTTGATCTTGATCTTAAAAAAGATCAAAAGATCGCAGCCTCGTTTCACTCGACAGCGCCTACAGGGGATTATCTTTTCGTCGTTGCTCGGCCAGACGTTCGGCCAGTTCTTCGACGCCTTCTTCCGGTTTCTCCGGCAGCGCCTTCAAGGTCGCTTGCATCAAACGCATCTGACGAATGAAACGCCGACAGTTCGGGCAAAACATCAGATGATGACGCACCATCAGCTTTTCGCGAAAGCTCAATTGGCCATCGAGATAATCACTGGAGCGCGCCACTTGTTCCTTACAGGTCAGCATTCTCCGGTCTCCTCAAAATGCTCCACGGTCGCGAAGACTTTCAGCCGCGCACGATGCAGCAGCACACGGACATTGGAGAGCGAGATCTCCAGAAGATTACAGATCTCCTCCAGCTCCAGCCCCTGGCGCTCGCGCAACAGCAAAACGCTGCTTTGCAGTTCCGACAGGCTCAGCAGTGTGTGCTCGAGACAGTCGCGCAATTCGCCTTCAGTGAGCAGCGCTTCGGGGGTGTCCTGGTGCCAGGCGAATGGGGCGACCAGCCAATGGCCGTCACCGGGAGAAAAGCGGTCGTCGTCGATCGTGCCATGAGGCGATGGCAAATCATCCATCAACACTTCCCGGCGATTTTGCTTATAACGACTTTTGGCCGAGTTGGCCGTGATGGTCAACAGCCAGGTCTTGAGACTGGAGCGGCCTTCGAAGCTGGCAATGTGACGCACCACCGACAACCAGGCGTCCTGCACCACTTCTTCGACGTGACGCTGGCCGACAATCGCATACGCCACAGCGCGCATGGCGCTCTGATACGTCGTCACCAGTTCCTTGAAAGCCTGTTGCTCGCCCGCCAGCAGGCGCGCAAGCAGTTGGGTGTCGTCAGCCGCCATCCAGAAATTTCCTTGTGCCGATTCCGAAAATGATAGCGGCAGGTCTTCACCTGCCGCCATTTCCGAAAAATTACAGCGTTTGAGCCCATTCGGATGTAGGAAAGGTCGGCGCGATTAAGAGGAAATTAAACCTCTTTTCAACGCTTGCGCAGAATCACGCTGCCGATCGAATAGCCCGCACCGAACGAACTCAAGACAGCCAGCGAACCGGCAGCCAGATCGTCCTGATATTTGTGGAAGGCAATCACCGAACCGGCGGAGCTGGTATTGGCATAAGTATCGAGAATCACCGGCGCTTCTTCTTCGGTGGCCTCGCGGCCGAGCAGTTTGCGCACGATCAGGTGGTTCATGCTCAGGTTGGCCTGGTGCAGCCAGAAACGTTTCACGTCACCGACATTGAGCTGGTTCTCTTGCAGATGCTCGCCGATCAGCTCGGCAACCATCGGGCAGACATCCTTGAACACCTTGCGGCCTTCCTGCACGAACAGCTTGTCGCGGGTACCGATACCCTCTTCCGCCGCGCGGTTGAGGAAGCCGAAGTTGTTGCGGATGTTGTTGGAGAACTTGGTCAGCAGTTTGGTGCTGACCACGTCGAACTGGTGCTTGGACGTCGCAGTGTCAGCACGCTCGATGATCACCGCAGTCGCGGCGTCGCCGAAGATGAAGTGGCTGTCGCGGTCGCGGAAGTTCAGGTGACCGGTGCAGACTTCCGGGTTGACCATCAGGATCGCCCGGGCCTGGCCCAGTTGCACGCTGTTGGCCGCTGCCTGAATGCCGAAGGTCGCCGAGGAGCAGGCCACGTTCATGTCAAAACCAAAGCCTTGAATGCCCAAGGCTTCCTGGACTTCGATGGCGATGGCCGGGTAAGCGCGTTGCAGGTTGGAACAGGCAACGATCACACCGTCGATGTCAGCGGCAGTTTTGCCGGCGCGTTGCAGGGCCTGTTCGGCAGCGCCAATGGCCATCTGGCAAAGCACCGACCATTCGTCGTTGGAACGCTCCGGCAGGCGTGGGGCCATGCGTTGTGGATCAAGGATGCCGTCCTTGTCCATGACAAAGCGGCTCTTGATGCCAGAAGCCTTTTCGATGAACGCGGCGCTGGATTCGGTCAGGGCCTGGACTTCGCCGCTGGCAATGGCCTCGGCGTTGTCGGCGTTGAACTGGGCGACGTAGGCGTTGAAAGACTGCACCAGCTCTTCGTTGGAGATGCTGTTGGCCGGGGTGTACAGGCCGGTGCCGCTGATGACGACGTTATGCATGGTCGTTTCTCTAATCTGTTCAGGCAGAAAGTGCTGGAACCGTCGTACCAACACACAAAGGGTCTATTCCCATCCGGGGGACGCAAACCTGGCATCGCTTTATTCCATCTCGCACCACGGCCGAAGGCTCTGGGTCGCGAAACCGGCGTTTATGGTCGCGAAGTTTGCCATAAACGCGGACTTTTGGCGCCTTTCTCAAGATCAACACGGATGATCGTTCCCACGCTCCTGCGTGGGAATGCAGCCCGTGACGCTCCGCGTCACTGGACGCGGAGCGTCCCCAGAGGCATTCCCACGCAG